>JAOAHJ010000020.1 GCA_026415295.1 Spirochaetota bacterium
CTTATATTCTTATTCTATTTCTATTTATAAAAACGTTTATTATGTACCAATCCGTTTTGTAAGCTTTCTTCAAAATTAAAGATTTATTTTTTAAAAATAAAAATTGCGAGTGGAGGGACTTGAACCCACACGCATTGCTGCACCAGATCCTACGACTGTCTTGACTTCCAATTCCACCACACTCTCAAATTAATTTAAATAAGAAATATTTTATTATAAAATTAACTTTGAAAAAACTAAAATTATTAAAATAACTAATTCTAATAATTTTTTAACTCAAAAACTAATATTTTAAAAACAAATGGGCTGCAAAGGATTCGAACCTTTGGCCTACTGATTAAGAGTCAGTTGCTCTACCACCTGAGCTAGCAGCCCATTTCAATATTACGCCTGGCAGGAATTGAACCTGCAACCTATGGATTCGAAGTCCACCGCTCTATCCATTTGAGCTACAGGCGCATTTTATCAAATAAATAGAAAAAATCAATATATATTTACAAATAAAAACAAATAATTTCTCTAATAAAACATTTTTCTCCCCTTATAATTGTTGAATAACTGAAAAAAAGTATTAAAACATAAATATTTATAAAAGCCGGATCTTTTGCATAATTTGAAAGAAAAAAAATATTTTTGAATAAAATATGATCATAGAGAAGCTTTTTTTATTTTTATAATTTATCAAAATTGTTTAATTAATAATTTCATAAAAAATAATTTACAAAATTTAAAATTAAAAACTTTTAATAATATATAAAAATCAATGGGTGGATGATGGGGCTCGAACCCACAGCATCCTGAGCCACAGTCAGGCGCTCTACCATTGAGCTACATCCACCACTTCAATCACTTTTAAAAATTATTAAAATATTTTTACTTAATACAAACTAAAAGAAACAAACCTAAAAATTATTAAAATTATAAACAAATAATTAAATAAAATTATAGTTAAAAATTAAAAATAAAAAAAAATACACCTGGCAGGATTCGAACCTGCGACACTCGGATTAGAAATCCGATGCTCTATCCTGCTGAGCTACAGGTGCATTTTTTATTCGGGAAGGGGAGGCTCGAACTCCCGGCCCCTTGATCCCAAATCAAGTGCGCTCCCAACTGCGCTACTTCCCGATTATTTATTCATCTAAATAAAATAAGATATTTTCACATTATTATAAATTATTATACTAAGCATAGATTAAACTTGCTAAAAAATTTATTATATTATTTTAAAATTTTGTCAAGAAAAATAAAATAATATTTGTTCTTAAGTCAATATAACTATTTATTAACAATTTATTATCAAAGATTTAAATAAAAATTTTCTATTTAATAAAATATAAACTTTATTAATAAATTAAATTTATTTTTTAGCTTTATTAAATTAAAATTAAAAAAGTTAATTAATTTTTAAGATTAAAAATAAAAAAATCCTTATTATTAAAAAAACTATAAACTTTTTACAACTCTTCTATGAAGCATTAAAAATGCAATAAATTGATATAAAAAAGCTTGAAAAATTAAAATAATAAAAATTTTTATGTCAAAAAAATTATTTATGAGTTGTCTTAAAAAAACAATTGGAAAATATAGTGGATTTAAATAAATAATTTTTTTTATAATTGGATTAAATATTTTTTCTGAAAAATAAACAGGAGAAAAATAAATAAGAACAGTTGATGAAATTGATAAAATCAAACCAAGTTTAGTAATATCTTTAATAATTATTGTAAGAATACAGATAAAACCTGTTAATAAAATAATTTGAATTAATATTAATAAAACAATATATATTAATCTGTAATCAAAAATTTTATATAAAATTAAATTAGATAAACTAAAAGATAAAAGCCCTAAAACAAATGATAAAAAATAGGAACTTATAAATTTCATTGAAATAACTTCTTTTGAAGAAAATGGTAATGAAAAATAGTAATTAAGTGATCCTATAGTCAAATCTACTGTTAAAAAAATTACTGCTGTTGAAGAAATTGATAATAATTGAGAAAATAAATATCCTGAAATTATGATTTTAGAATATTCAAAATACCCCATCTTAGAATATCCATAATAAAACATTAGGATAGGGATAAAAAGAGAAAATAATTGGGGTATTATTAACTCAGTTTTTTTAAAATTATTTCTTATCTCACTAAATATAAAATATAACTTTCTCATATAATAATTACCTTTAAATGAAAATTATTTTTTAAATAAATTAATAATTAAAAATCTCTTATAAAGAAATATTTTTATATATTACAGATTTTCTATCTAAATAATCCATAAGTTCTAAAAGAATTTTTTTTCTTTTATCCTTTAAAATCTTTAATTTTAACAAAAACTTTTTTTGGATAGTATTTTTTAAATTTAATACCTCCATTGATTTAACCTTTTTAGGATCTATTCCAGCTTTCTCAAGAATAGTGCTATAATCATTATCTTTATCTATATTAGAAGAATCTAATTTAATAGTTATTGCATTTGATAAATCTAGATTTCCTAATTTATCTTTTAATTTATCAAAATCTTTATTCTCTTCTTCTACTTCTTCAATTTGAGCATCAAGTACTCCATCAATAAGTTTAATTTCATTTACATCAATATCTTTTGCATTTTCAATTTCAATAGAAATAATCTCTTCCATTTTACTTACCTCCCATAATTTTTTATTTTCTAAAATATATTTTTTATCAATAATTGATTCAAAATAATCTCCATGTTCAATTATTATTATGCCTTTACCTTCTGATTTTAATCTTTCTATTTTTTTTAATACAATTTCTTTATTTTTTTTATCTATTCCTGCTAATGGTTCATCAAATAATAAAAAATCACTATTTACTAATAAAGTTTTTATTAACTCCAATTTTCTTTGTGTACCCCCAGAAAGTTGATAAATTTTTCTCTTTTGATCATCAAGTGATATATTAAAAAGCTCAAAATAATGAAATATTTCATCTTTTTTTATTTCTCTTCTAAAATATTTAATATATCCATAAATTGCTTCTATAGGATATTTTTCATTTTTTAGAGTCATTTGCTGAGAACAGAGGCTAACTGTAGATTTATAAAAGCTTGAATCTGGATTTATGACAGTTTTACCTTTATCAGTTTTTATATAAATCTTACCCTTATCTAATTTAGAAATACCTGAAATACATCTAAGAAGTGTACTCTTTCCACATCCATTGGAACCATCGATTTTAATTACTTCCCCTTTTTTAATATTAAATGAAATATTTTCAAATATTATTTTATTATTGTATTTTTTTCCTAAATTATCAAATATTATTTGATTTAATGCTCTCATATAATTCCCTTATATTTTTCCAAAAAAATTAAAAAAATTAAACATTTTAAATTATATATTATAAAATATAAAAAAAATATTTTAAAAAGTAAAAAAAAATCTCCTAGGAGATTAACTACTTGTTATTATTTATTATCATTTTATCTAGTAATTACAATTATTATTATTTTATCGTCTGTATCAACAATAATAACAATGATATCCATCTTTTCCCTCCATAATAACTATATTTGTATCTTGCAAGCTTGCAAATATATATATATAT
This sequence comes from Spirochaetota bacterium, assembly GCA_026415295.1. Taxonomy (NCBI): domain Bacteria; kingdom Pseudomonadati; phylum Spirochaetota; species Spirochaetota bacterium. The sequence continues at coordinate 3,576 of JAOAHJ010000020.1, forward strand.
ATATATTTGTCAAGAAAAAATTTAACGTTTTAATTTTTAAAAACCAAAATAGTTTTTTACATAAATAAGATTATATGCAAATCTATCTTCAAAAACTTTTCTCTCTAAATATTTGAACTCTTTATCCTCTATATTTTCAGGGAAAGAGATTCTATTTGCAAAAAGAAGTTGTCCATCTATTTTTAAATTCCTTTTTAACATTTTATTCTTTTCTTTTTTACCATACTTATCATCTCCGATAATAGGATAACCTGCATGAGAAAGACTTACTCTTATTTGATGCATCTTACCTGTCTCTATTAAAATCTTAACAAATGAATAATTATCATTATATTTAATTGGTTCTACTATTGTTTTTGAAAGAATACCGCCTTTACCAACAAAAACTTTTTTTAATTTCTCATCTTTTATAAGGTTCAAATTTAATTCTATTTTTTTTTCAAGCTTTCCATAAACAAAAGCATAGTAAATTTTTTCAATTTTTTTTTCTTTAAATAAACTACTTATAAAACTATGAGATTTATAGTTTTTAGCAAAAATAACAAGACCTTCTGTATTTCTATCTATTCTATGAACGGGGGAAGGGACAAAATTATTTATCTTTGGATTATATTCATTTTTATCTATTAAATATTTTATTATAAATTCTTGAAGTATCCAATACTTTTCATTTTGATCAGAATGAACAATAACTCCTTTTGGCTTATAAACTACAATGATATTATTATCTTCATATATAATTTTCAAAAAATATTCTTCTACCTTATAGAATTCTGTAACCTCTTTTTTATTTTTCTCTAATAATTCATCTGAAATATATATTTTTATCTCATCTCCTTTCTTTAATTTATAATAAATATCAACTTTTTTATCATTTACTTTAACTTTCTTTTTTCTTATAATTTTATAAATAAAATTTTTAGATGCATTGTTAAAATATCCTATTAAAAATTTATCAAGTCTCTTTTCTTTTGTAAAATCATCTATAATAATTTTTATCATAATAGTGTCCTTTAAATATATCTAATAAAATTTAAAACAGCATTAAATTTATATTAAGAAATAAATCAAAAAAAAATAAATTAATAATATATCCTTTTAATTAAACTAAATATATCAAAAAAATGAATATAAAAAATATTTTTTAATAATAATAAAATTTAATAATTTATTTTTTCTTGAAACTTTTTACTAAACATTTAAATTTATTTAAATTATTAAAAGAAAATTATTATCAACATAGTATTTTATATATACAATCTAATAATTTTTTTAATAAAAATTTAATTATAAATATATCTTTAATTGTTAAAAAATATAAAAAATAATAAAATAGGAGTTTTTAATGAAAATAATAATAAAAAATAATTCCATGTTAAATATTGTAATTTCTCTTTTTATATTTCTATCTTCCTCCTTTTTAACTGTATCATGTACAAAAAATAACACTTCAAACGGTCCAAAAGAATTCACATATGAAGGAAAAGAGATGGAGATAAAAGGTTTAGTTGAAAAATATGAAAATGAATCTTTAAAAACTTTTTCAATTGTTGAAAATCCAGAATCAAAATCAAGGAAAACCTATATATTAATTGGCTTAAATGATAAAGAATACAAAGAACTTTCTAAATACTTAAATCAAATAATAAAAGTTAAATTAAAGATTATACAACAAATCTCACCATGGACTTTTAAAGCAAAACTTATTAAAATTTTATAAATAAACGATATATAAATAATTCAATTTTCTTAAAATAATTCTTAATAATATAATAATAAAGATATATAAGTGGAGGTATATTGGGAATGTTAAGAAAATTTTTAAGAGTCAAAATACACAGAGCCACTGTAACATTTTCTGATTTAAACTATGTTGGTTCAATAACCATAGATGAAAATATTATGAAAGAAGCTGGATTACTTGAAAATGAAGTTGTCTCAATTTATAATATAAACAATGGAGAAAGGTTTGAAACTTATGTAATTAAAGGAGAGGCAGGTTCAGGAATTATAGGAATAAACGGTGCAGCTGCAAGAAAAGTTCAAGTTGGTGATAAGATTATTATTGTTAATTATGTATATTTATATGAAAATGAAATAAACTCATTAAAACCAAAAATTTTAATTATGAATGATGAAAATAAAATTGAAAAAATTTTATAAAAAATATTTGAAAAATTAAAAAATTTAAACTAATATTTTTTAAAATAAATTTCTTTATTGTTAAAAATTATTCTTATAATTTCCGATAAGTTAAAAAAATTATATAAGGATTTAAATTTTAATAAAAAGGAGTTTAATTATGAAACTAAAAAAACTCATTTTCTTGCTAGCAATTTGTTCTTTAATTTTAAACTTTCAAACTATAAACTTAAAAGCTCAACAAAACTTACAAAAAAATGAATTATTGGTTTCAAAAGTTTTAGAAGACTTTGAAACAAACGATAAAGATTGGAAAGCTGAAGGTTCTAAATATACATCTAAAGGGTATCCTATTGTTAAACCTAAAGTTGAAAGCTGGCCTGAAGCTTTATTCGGGAGAAAAGGTGATCCAAATAACAAATATTGTTTAGGGGTTAAAACTTCATATTTTAGAATGGGATACAACGAACTTAAGTTATTTCCCAAAGAAAATATTAGTGTTCCTGGAATAGCTAAAGCTTTTTATATCTGGGTGTGGGGTGCCAATTTTGCTTATGATTTAGAAATGCAAGTTAAAGATTATAAAGGAATAACTCACACTTTACCAATTGCAAGACTTGCTTATTTAGGGTGGAGATGCCATAAAATTGTGGTACCTGATTTTATTCCTCAACTTAAACAAACATTGCCAAGAATTCAAAATTTATTATTTGAAAGATTTACTATCTGGTCATTACCTGGATCTCAACTTGAAGGCTTTAATGCATTTTTTGATCATTTTACTGTTTTAACTGATGTAGCATATGAAACTTTCGATGGTGATGATTTAAATGATCCATCTATATTTGAGAAAAAATAGAGAATAAATGTTTTACAAGAAAGAGGAATTTATTTTAATATAAATAAAAGGAGTTACAATTATGAAAAAGCTAATAATTTTACTTATAATATTTGGATTATTATTTTTATTAAATATAGTATCAATTAACATTAAAGCTCAACAACAAAGCACTTCTCAAACAGATCCTGATGTTGAAAAGGGTGAGCTCCTAACAGACATTATTGTAACTAAATTTGAAGATGCAGAAGCATGGAGCGGCCAGATGCCTCTTGACCAAGGAACAATTTTATTAATGAAAAGACTTGGTAAACCTGCCGCTTTACCAGACAAAGATCCAGTTACTGGCATTGAAAATAAATTTGTTTTGGGTATAAAAGTACAGTTTAATAAAAGGGGATCTAATAGATTTATAGTTAAACCTCCAAAACCTATAAAAATAGTTGGAATTACTAAAACTTTATCAATATGGGTAGTAGGTAGAAATTTCAGCCATACATTGTACTATACTGTTTCAGATTTTTTTAATAGATCTATAAATATAAAAGCGGCTACACTTAATTTTTTAGGATGGAAAAAAATCACAACAATTGTTCCTCCTGATATTGTTCAAGATGAATATCACTATGTTCAAAATGAAGGAATTACTTTTTTAGGACTTCTTATTGAAACTAATCCTCCTGAATCTTATGGTACTTATTATGTTTATTTTGATGAACTTACTGCAAGATCAAATGTATTTTCACAATCTAATGTTGATATGGACGATATGGTAGATACATGGTAGTATTTATATTTTAGAACTATATACTTTATTTTTTAAGATTCCTTTAATTATTTCAGATAAATTAAATTAACAAATATATAGGGAGGTAAAACCTCCCTTTTTTATTGATTAAAGAAAAAACATTACAATATTTTTCTAATATATGATTTAGATAGGGTTCTATAATTAATTTAAAAATTTATTTATTTTATGGGATTAGATAAATTAGATAAAATAGTTTATAAAGAACAAATAATTAAAACCCTCGTTGAAAAGTTTTCAATTGAAAAACTATTTTTATATTTAATCAATAAAAATTTAATAAATAATCAAATAGATGAATTCATAAATAATAAAGAAAAAATTTTAAATCTTCTAAATTTTGAATTTTTTAATAATTTAAATCTTTTAGAAGATTACAAAGAAAACATTATTTTTAGTTTATTATCATTTTTATTTGTTTTCAAAGAAGAAAAAGCACTATTATTGTTTAGAGATAATTTAAAACCACCATATAATTATTATAGTAATATTTTTTATTTTGCTCTTCTAAATAAGTTTGACTTTTATTTATCTGAAATGAATAACCTTAAAAAACAAAATATAAAAAATCCATACATGCAAATATTTCATATTTTATATACATCAATAAATGAATTAAAAATAAATTATTCTCCTTTCTTTATATTATTAGATAATAAAAATATCAATCTTCCAAAAGAAGTAACAAACTTTTTAATTAATTTTTTAATTAAATCTCTAAAGTTTGGAACATTAAGTTACTTAACTAAAGAGTTTAGTACTTTTAAGTTAATTGAAAACGATATTATAAATTCAGTAATTAATTTAACTTGTTCACTCAATATCAAGGAATTATTAAAAATAGAATTTTTATATTTAAATGAATATTTAATCAAAATTCAAGATAACCAGGTAAATGATATTATAAAAATTAATATTCAAAATTTGAAAAATATTGAAAATATTAAAAGAGAAGCAATTATTTCAAAAAATATTAATATGCTGATTTTAAATAATAATTATTTTCCAAACATTAATTATATTATATTAAAATATAAAATTATTCAATCAGAAATCTTATTTAAAGATAAAGAATTAATAAAACAATTAAACACCATTTTATTAAAATTAATTTTTAATGATCCAGGTTATGAGCTATATTACACTTTACTTATATATCTTTATTCTATAACTAATCAAAAAGAAAAAGTTTATAATCTCTTTCAAAAATTTAACAAATTGTTCAATATTAATTTAATTGAAAATGAATCAAAAATAAATTTAATAAAAGCTTTCTTTATATTAAAGGATTATAAAATATGTAAGGACTTAATTTTAGAATTTAAAGAAGAACTCCCTGAAAATATAGCTAAAATAAAAAACTTTATCTTTAATTCCTAAAAATCACTGATTTATTTGTATTCAAATTTTATTATTGACTAAATTTTAATAAAATATATTCTAACTAAGAAGAAAGGACTTAGTAATGGCTAAAAATTTTGAAGATTTTGGCACATTTATTGGAGAAAAGTCTTTTTTTTCTGGTAAAATTTTGACTACAGAACAATTAAGAGTAGATGGCAAATTTGAAGGTGAAGAGTTAAGAGTTGAGCATTTAATAGTTGGAAGAAATGGTAAAGTTAAATGTAATATTATTGCAAATACTATTATCGTAGAAGGCATTATAATTGGCAACATATATGCAAGAACAAGAATAATGTTAATGCCTACAGCAGCAATATTAGGAGATATAAAAACCCCAGAATTAATTATACAAAATGGCGTTATTCTAGAAGGAAATTGTATAATTGCACCAGATCCAAAACATTACCCAAAAGAAATTATTGAAAAAAGATATGAAGATTAATTTAATTTTAATAAATAACTGCCATAAAAATATTAAAATTTCTCTTATAAAATCCAATTAATTGTATTATATATGGATATAATTATAATCACACAAGGTGATCCTGGAGGGATATCTTCGGAAATATTAATTAAATCTCTTATTTATAAATTTAATAACTGCCAAAACTTCTTTTTTAATAAAAAATTTATTATATTTGGTTCTATTGAATCATTTATAAAAAATATTTTAAATCTTATAATATTAAATTTAGAACAATTAAAAAAAGGACTTTACATTAATAACATTAAAGAAACCGAAACAATAAATAATTTAATTAAACTTGACAACTTTTTAGAAAAAATAACTTTAATTTCAGATATTAATTTCCTTTTTTCTATTAATAAAAATAGTTTGTCTTTGTTCTCTTTTTATGATCCTTTTTTTGAGCCAGTTATTAAAAATAATATATCTTTCAAAGAAATTTTCAATAATTTTTTAGAAAAAATTTTTGATACAAACATTCTTAAAATAATAATTGATGATATTGAAAAAATCAATTTCTTAATATATAATAAATTAGAAAAAATTTTAGATAATTATAAAACCTTTCTAAATAAAAACTTTTACAACTTTTATTTAGAAGATGGATTTGAAAAAATAAAAAATTTAAGTTCTTTTAAATATTTAAAAAACTATCATATACATAGTATTAAAAAAATAATAAATAAAAATATTTTTTATGTTCAATACTCAAAAAATCATATAACAAATGGATTGATGTCTGAAATTTATCTATATTTTTCTGCTATACTTTCTATTAATATAATAAAATTTGGAATTAAACCTTCAATTATTACTTTACCTGTTTCAAAAAAATCTATATCTCTTATCTTTAATAAATTTATAGGACAGACCGAATATTTTCAAAATTTTTTTAAGAAATATTATTATAATTTCTATTTCACTAATTTAAAAAAAATATTATTAAAGTTTAATTTATCTGAAAAAAATAAAGTAAATATGATATTTTATTCTGATAATTTTTCATTATTATTGGTTACAACACATGTACCATTATTAAAATTAAAAAATTATATAAATGAAAGAACATTTTCCAAAGCACTCATAAATGGAATAGAATACTTTAAAAAAATCTATGGAACTAATGGTAAAATAGCTGTTTTAGCTTTAAATCCTCATGCATCAGATAATTATATAATAGGAAAAGAAGAAAAATGGATAAAAAAAGTTATTAAAAAATTAAATGAAGAAAATAAAAAAAATAAAAATAATTACATTGAAATATTGGGACCATATCCAGCTGATTCTATATTTTCAAAATATTCTAACAATTATGATGATATTAAATTATTTATTTCTTTTTATCATGATCAAGGTTTAATCCCTTTTAAAATACTCTCACAATCTGGAGGAGTTAATATATCATTTGGATTACCAATTTTAAGAGTTTCTCCTGACCATGGAACTGCTTTTGATATAGTTTTTAAAGATAAAGCAAATATAGATTCTACATTAAAGTGTTTTGAAATAATTGAAAAATTAAATAATTGATCTTATATTTATTTTTATAATTCTATTTACAAGATTTTATAAATTTTTAATAAATTAAGAGGGGTTTTTATGTATTCTCTTGTCGAAATTAAAGATCTTTTATCAATAGTTATTAAGAATATTCTATTTGAAGAGTTTTCTCTTGAAATTACAGAAGAAGAGATATATAATCTAATTGAGTACCCAGAAAATCCTCAAAATGGAGATATATCTTTACCATTATTTCAATTCTCAAAATTATTAAAAAAAAATCCAATAGATCTTTCGCAGGTTTTAATTAATAAATTAAATAATAATAACATAATAAAAACTCACAAATATTTTGACAAAATATTTTTTTTATCTGGTTATTTAAACTTTTTCATAAATAAAATTGTGTTCGAAAATCTTTTTAATAATTTTATTAAAAATGGTTTTACAATCAAAATAACTCCATTTTTTAAAGATTTTAAGCTTGTAATGGACTACTCTTCACCAAATATCGCAAAACCTTTTGGAATTGGTCATTTAATTTCTACATCACTTGGAGAAGCAATTAAAAGAGTATATCAAGAACTAGGAGCAAAAGTTATTGGAATTAATTACCTAGGTGATTGGGGAACTCAATTTGGGAAATTAATTTATTCTATAAAAGAGTGGACTAACCTTTCTGATTTTGAAAATAATAAATTAAACATATATGATTTGTTCAATCTTTATGTAAAATATCATAAAGAAGAAGAAATACATCCAGAAATTACTGAAAAAGCAAGGGAAATTTTCTTAAAACTTGAACAAGGAGATGAAGAATATTTAAAAATCTGGGAAAAAATAAAGAATATTTCATTAAAAGAATTTCATGATATTTATAAACTTCTTAACATTGATTTTGATTTTATAGAAGGAGAATCAAAATACAAAGAAAAGGACCTTAAGAAAATATTAAATATTCTAGAAATAAATAAAATATTAAATTTATCTGAAGGAGCAAAAGTTGTTTACCTAAATGAAGTTTATAATGATAAAGAAATGCCCCCAGCAATAATAGTAAGATCAAATGGTACTTCAACTTATCTTTTAAGAGATATATCTGCACTTCTTGATAGATGGGAAAGGTTTCACTTTGATAGAATTCTATACATAGTAGGTGTAACCCAAGAACTACATTTTAAACAGGTATTTGGAGTAATAAAAAAATTAAATTTTCCATTTAAAAATAGAACTTTTCATGTTAGTTTTGGAACAATGAGATTTCTTGGGCAAAAAATGGCTACAAGGGAAGGAAATATTATATTTTTAAAAGATGTTTTTGATAAAATTTATGAAAAAGCATACAATCTAACAATTGAAAAAGGTATATCTAAAAATCCAGAGGATACTGCAAAAAAAATCTCTATAGGAGCATTAAACTTTTCCATATTAAAAAATTCAAGAACTAAAGATATTGATTTTAATTTTGATAAAGTTCTATCATTTGAAGGCGATTCTTCAATATATATTCAATATACAATCTCAAGATTAAATTCAATATTAAAAAATTTTTTTTGTAAATATCAAATTGATGAATTTAATCAAATAAAATTAAATAATAATAATGGAAATCTATTTAAAAAAGAATTGCTCTATTTCATTAAAAAAGAAAATATTGATTTAAATGAAACTGTTAAAAGTGTAGTTAATTTTATCATCTCAAATGAGCTTTTTAATAGTATTCTAAAAGAAACTCTTAAATTTGAAGATATAATTCTAAGTGCTGGAAAAATTTATGAACCTTATATTATAACAAGATTTACATTAAAATTATGTAGTTTAATTAATACTCTTTATAATAAAGAAAGAATAATAAATGAAGATAAAAATGAAAGTTTTATAAAAATAATAATAATATATTATATTAATGGAATATTAAAAAAATGTATAAAACTCCTGAATATCCCAGAAATAGAATCTTTATAGATTTTTTTATTTTTTATTTGCAATTTTAATAAATTTATATTAAAATAAATAAAAGGTGGGGAAAAAATTTGCCTCAACCCCTTGACTTTTTCAAAGGCAAATACCCCACCATTTTTTTTATTATCTTGATATTTTAATATAATTAACAAATTTTATAAATTTAACCAATTTGAATTATTTTATCTTATTCTTATAAATTTTAACTTTAAAATCAAAAAATGGGAGATGCATGATTTGAACCTACGAAGCCGTCTGGCAACAGATTTACAGTCTGTCCCCTTTGACCACTCGGGAACCTCCCCAAAAAGCTGGCGAAGGGAATTGAACCCCCAACCTGCTGATTACAAGTCAGCTGCTCTACCGATTGAGCTACGCCAGCAATTTATCTAAAACAATCTTTACCAGTTTAAATTTATTTGTCAAGAATTTTTTAAATCTAATTATTTTAATTATAATTTAAAAAATTCTTTAAAAAAATTAAATAATAATTAGAAAAAATAAATTTTTAAATTAAATTTTTTCTTTCATATTTTTTAATTTATATTAATTTTTTTTTAAATAACCGATTATTAAAATAGATTTCCCCTCCCAATTTTCCCTTTGGTCGTCCTATATTAGTATAGGGCGACCTTTTTTTTATTTATTAATTGTATTTATTACTTGACTTTTTTTAGATTAAATTAAATCTTTATTTTAGTTAAAAGAGGTTGATATGAAATTAAAATTTATAAATATTTTAACTATAATTTTATTTGCAGGAACTATTTTGGCTGGGATAACTATTGGGGTTGTTTTTGCATCTTTTTCTAGAATAGATATAGAAAAAATTATTACTGAGAAACAACTATCAATTCCTACAATTATTTATGATATTAATGGAAAAGTTATAGACGAACTTTTTCAGGAAAAAAGAGAAATTATTCCATTTAGAGATATACCTGAAAATCTCATTAAAGCATTTATAGCATATGAAGATAAAGATTTTTACAAACATCATGGTTTTAACACTAAAAGAATCCTTATATCAATGTTATATAATATAAAAAGAATCTTAACAAAACAAAAAGGGACAATAGTTGGTGGATCAACTATTACACAGCAATTAGCAAAAAGATTATTTACAGAATCTGAAAAAACTATATATAGAAAATTAAGGGAGTTATGGTATACAGTACAAATTGAAAAAAAATTTTCTAAAAATGAAATATTAGAATTTTACTTAAATGAAGTTTATTTTGGTCATGGTGTTTATGGAATTAAAACTGCTTCAGAATTTTATTTTGGTAAAAATGTCAAAGACCTTACCTTAGCAGAATGTGCTCTTCTTGCTACACTTCCACAATCTCCAGTTTATAATTCTCCAATTCTATATCCAGAAAACTCTAAAAAAAGAGTTAAAATGGCTTTGGATAGAATGATTGAGTTGAATTTTGTATCCAAGGAAGAAGCTCAAAAATCATATGAAAAATTATGGGAAAGTTTATCTGAAAGAAATTTTGCATCAATATCTTCACCTTATTTTCTATCAAAAAGCAAAGCCCCATATTATACCGATGCTGTACTTAATGTTCTAAAGAATGATTTTACACCTGAAGATATTTATAAAAAGGGTTTAAGGATATATACTGCATGCAACCTTGATTATCAAGTAGTAGCAGAAAAATATTTAAAAGAAGCTTTAGAAAAATTAAATGCTGAATATTCAAAAAGTACTAAAAATAAAAACGACTATATAATTAATAATTATCTCGATATTATAGATTTCTTTTTTGAAATGAATAATATTCAAACAGGAATAACAAATAATAAAGCAAATATTAAATATAATAAATTCTATAAAGAAAATGTTGTTGACTTTATAAATCTCTTAACCCAAAATCAAAACTCAACAAAACTTGCCAATATTTTTGAAAATTATAAAATCTTATATCAAAAAGAACTTGAAAAAAACTTTATCCAGGGAGCTATTGTTTCAATTGAACCTTCAACTGGTTATGTTTTAGTTTTAGTCGGTGGTTATGAGTGGACAAAGCAAGATCAACTAAACAGAGCTTTAAGAGTCAGATTTCAACCTGGTTCAGGAATAAAACCTTTTATCTATGCTGGAGCACTTGAAAAAAGAATAATTACACCTTCTACTGTTATACTTGATGCCCCTATCATATACCAATTTTCAGAAAATGATATATGGACTCCTTCTAATTATGATGGTCAATTTTCTGGTTATGTAAGAGTTAGAGATGCTTTAAGAAAGTCAATAAATATTCCCGCAATCAAAGTAATGGAGGCACTAGGTATATCAGAAACATTAGAATATTTATCAAAGTTTTATTCTGTAACAAACATATTTGAAGGTAAACAGGTAAAAAACAAATCTGATTTTCCTCCCTACCTTTCGACAGCTTTAGGCACTATATCAATATCTCCATTACAAGCAGCAAAGGCTTTTTCAATTTTTGCAAATAAAGGAAAAGAAGTATATCCTATTATAGTTAGATATGTAACAGACAGAGAAGGGAGAATAATTAAAAATTATGAACAAGAATATAATCAAAAACTGCTTTCAAAATCCGCAGAAGAAATTCAGATTGTTTCACCTCAAACTGCATTCTTAATCTCAAGCATTTTAAAAGATGCTGCTGCACCTGGAGGTACAGCATATGCTTCACTTTCTCAGTTTAAATTAGATTTCGATTTTGCTGTTAAAACTGGAACAACACAAAACTGGAAAGATGCATGGATGAATGGATATACTGATAATCTTACAACAATTGTATGGATAGGTTTTGATAGAGCTTCTTCACTAGGACTTGGTTATACTGGTGGTTATACGTGTGGGCCAATATGGGGAAAATTTATGCAATATATTTATCAAATTTTGAAAAGGGCTAAACCAAAATTTTCAGTCCCATCTGGAATAATTGCACTTACTATTGATTCTTATAGTGGACTTTTATCCTCACCTAACTCCCCCAGATCTTATACAGAATATTTTATTGCTGGAACTCAACCTAAAACTTATGCCTCAACAGGTGGACTTTTTTTGCTATCATATCCAACAAGAAACTATTATAGTGGTCAGGAAAGTTCTGAATCTTCAGCAAATAGTGAAGAAGAAAGTGGATCCTTTTTTAAAACCCCATCAGATAATGATTGATCTTTTAAATAAATTTATACAAAAAATATCATATAATAATAATTAAATTTTTAATGAATAAAAAATAATTATGGTTTTTGAATTTTTAAAGAAAATATTTTCAAAAATAACATTTAAAAAGAAAAAGATTACAAGCAAAGATAACTTTTCAAAGACATGTATTATTGTTAACCCTAAGGCAGGAAGGCATTTATTATTAAACCTAATAGTAAACATTATTACAAATAAGTTTGATCAAAATAATATTAGTTATAAAGTTTTTTATACAAAAAAAGAGGGGGATGCCACTATTATATCATCTATGTATAATAAAATAGTTGATTTTTTTACAGTTGTTGGTGGTGATGGAACCATAAGAGAAGTCATTGAAGGTTTCGTTAATAATCCAAAACCCATCGGAATTATACCTACTGGAACAGCAAATGTTCTTGCTTTAGAATTAAATCTTCCATTTCTTGCTTCATCAGCTATTGATGTTATAATAAAAGGAAACAAAAAAAAAATAGATGTAGGGTTTTTAAATAGTAAACCTTTTATATTAATGGCATCAGCTGGAATTGATGCTTTAGCCGTACATAATGTTAATCTTAAAGTTAAAAAAATATTTGGAAAAATTTCATATATATTTTCAGCTATTAAATCTTTTTTAATTTATAAACCCCACTTAATGAATATCTATTTCGAAGATCTAAAAATTGAAGAAAAAGGCTATCTTATAATAGCATCAAATTCTAAATTTTATGGTGGAAAGTTTCAGATAGATGAAGAGACAAAAATAGATGATGGTTTATTAAATATTTTTATCTTTAAAAATCATGGTTTCCTTAATACTATAAGGTTGTTTTTAGGAATATTAACTAAATCCCACAAAAGTTTTAAGGATTGTTTATTTTATAAAAGTTCTTCCTTAAGAATTGAATCTCAAAAAAAAGTATTTATGCAAATTGATGGTGATAAAGCACCCCACACACCAGCAACCATTAATATAAAAAATAAATTTGTAGAAATTTTCGTTCCATAAATAATATTTATTCAAAAAAAATATTTTAAATTAAAAAAATACCTATTATAAATTCTCTATAATTGAAATTAAGCTATGGCTCATCTCAATATCTCTTCGTTTCATAACTTTTTTAGTATTTTCAATAAAAATATCTTTTCTATACTCTTCTAAACCCCACCTTAATGGTTCTATTGTTTTATTTTCTGGGGTTTTAAAGATTACTGAACCAGCACCTATAATGGTTCCACAATTGATCATTACACCAATAGCAGTTTTTACATGATCTCCAATCAAAGCACCCATTTTTATAGTCCCTGCATCTATTGTTTTATTGCCAATCTGAAATTTAATATTTGAATAATTATTTTTTAAATCCGATGTTGTAGTCATTGCACCTATGTTCACCCATTCTCCTAAATATGAATGCCCTAAAAAACCTTCATGATGTTTATTTGTATAATCCATAATATAGGATTCCTCGATCTCTCCTGATATTTTACATATATTCCCAATTACACAATTTTCTCTTATATATGCATTATCTATAAGAGAACCATTTCCTATATAAACTGGTCCACATATTACTGTAAAAGAATTTATTGTAACATTATCAGAAATTATAATTGGGCCATTTTTTGTATCAAAATCAACAAATTTAGAAATTTTGCAATTTTTACCAACAAAAATATCTTTCTTAATTCTTTTCAAATGCTTTTTTATATCAGAATAATTTCTTTCATAATCTCTAAAAAATTCTTTATTAAGATTCTTTATTAAATCAAATGAATATGCAAGAGAACTTACTTTATTTATTTTAATCAAATTACTTGATATTGTATTTGCATTTATTTCATTTGAAAAGAGTCCTTTTATATTTAGTTCTCTTTTAGAACTTTTATCAACTCTAATTGCTATTACAAATCCATCATTATCTATAATATATTCTCTCTGTTTTAACTTAAAAGCTTCATTTATATCTGTAATTCTTGAGTTTATAAATAAAATATCTTCTTCATACTCAAAGATATCATTAGTCAATTTTGTTTTTTCTAAAAAATATTCTAGTTGAAGTTTTCTTCCTATAAATGTAACACCTTTAATATTCTTATTTTTTCTTTTTATATCAATTATTTTGCTATATATTCTTCTAAATCCATAATATAGATCAAATACATTATGAAATAAGTAAAATGGAATAAAGTTTGGATAAAATGAATCCTCATATAGAACAATATGCATAAAAATCCCCCCATAAAATAATTAACTATTTTATATAATAAATATTTTTGATTTATATTTTTCCAAAATTAATAAATAAAATTTAGATAATTTAAGTAAATTATTAAAGAGAAAATATTTCCTCTCCTTCAAAATATGTTTTTATAACTTTTGTATCTATTATTTCATAAGGATTAGAAAGACTAAAAATATCTCTATCTAAAACTATTAAATCAGCATTATACCCTTCAGATAAAATACCAGAATTTTCAAAAAGAGAAGCTTTATGGGAATTATAAGTATAATTTCTAATTGCATCAAAAAGTGAAATTTTTTCTTCTGGATTAAATATTTTTCCTTTTGAAATATCAAATCCTTCCTGATAAATACTAGCAAATATTCCATAAAAAGGATTTATTTTAGCGACAGGAAAATCTGTTGAAAATGCAACTGTTACATTATTATTCATTAAACTTCTAAATCTATAAGATAAAAATATATATTCATTGAGATATTTTTGGTAGGTATAATAATCCTGATCTATATGAACAGGCTGCATAACAACAAATATATTTAAGTGTTTCAATTTTTGTATTTCATCATCCTCTAGTATCTGAGCATGTTCAAGTCTCAATAATACATTTGAATTTAGAGATCTTATATTTGAAAATATTTCTATTACTTCTCTGTTTGCTCTGTTTCCTATTGCATGGATTGCGAGACCTATATTATTTACCAAACATTTATCTAAAATTTCTTTTATATACTTAGGTGAATAATTCTTTATTCCAAAAGCATATTTATCATTTTCTTTACCATAATATGGTTTATCAACATATGCAGTTTGAGAACCAATAGATCCATCATATATTAATTTAAGTGGTCCAACCTTAAAGTAATTTGAACCTTTACCTGTAATTAAGTTTAAATCAATAAATTTATCTAATGCATCTTCTGGAATACAAACAAGATTTCTAAAAGCAATATTTTCATGTTCTATTTTTTGAAAATATCTAAAAGAAGAATCTTTAAAAAGTAGTGCACAATCTGAAACTGCAGTTATTCCAAAAGATTGTAAATATTTTACAAACTTCTTAATACTTTTAATAATTCGCTCATCATCTGAATTTAATATATCATTTACAGTATTTGATAAAAATTTTAAAGAATTTTCATAAAATATTCCATTTTCTTTATCTATTGTTTGAATTATCCCTTCCATATTATCTGCACCTTTAATAATTTTAGAAAAGAAATTATTCATAGATAACTTAATCCTTTTCAAAATAAAATTAAGCAAATTAGTGTTTACATAAGCTGAATGGTAATCTTTTGAATAAATTAAAACTTTTATGTTTTCTTTTAAATTGGGATATTTATTTTGTATATACTGATCAATAACATATTTATTTAATGATTGTTTTTTATCAAAATTATTTTTATCAAAACCAAAGCCAATAATAAACTCATTGCTTAAATTCTCTTTATTTTCAAAATAATGTTCAAAACTATCAAATATTTTTTCTAAAGTAAAACAGTTTTGCAAATCTAAAAATTCAAATGTTTTAGCTCCAAAAGAAAGATGTATGTGAGCATCACAAAAAGAGGGAATACAAGTTTTCCCATCTAGATCATAAATTTTTACTTCAACATCTTTATCCCTTAAATACCTCGAAATTGAAATATCTTCATCCGATGTAAAATATATTTTACCATTAATAGCAAGCATATTTCTAAAATAGTCTCCATCTTTTTTAATAGAATATATTTTGCCATTTTTAAAAAGTCTTACTTTCATAAATCTCTCCTACTTTATTATTAACAACTATTGTCATTTTTTTATTATATGTTTAAATTCATTTAATGAACAATAACTTTTTAATTGAAATAAACAATCTCTCTTTTAAATACCAAAATTCAGAACATTTTATACTTAAAGAAATCAATTTAAAAATAGAACAAAATAATTTTATTTCAATTCTAGGGAAAAATGGTTCAGGAAAAACAACATTAGCCAAATTAATAGCTGGAAATCTAGAAAATTATATTGGGGATATTTTAATAAATGGTAAAAACTTAAGAAATATTCAAAGAAAAGAATTATCAAAAATAGTTTCATATTTGCCACAAATTATTCCAGAAAATATACCATTTTCTGTTTTTAATTTAATTCTGATGGGAAGATATCCTTATAGAAATTTATTTGAAAACTATAATAATGAAGATATTAATATAGCAAAAAAATATTTAAAATTACTTGATTTAGAAAATTATAAAAATAATTTATTTGATCAGTTATCAGGAGGTGAAAAAAGAAGAGTTTTATTAGCTCAAACTTTATCAAGTGAATCTCAAATACTTATATTAGATGAACCTGAAGCTTTTATTGATATCCCTCATAAAATATCTCTTTACAATTATTTAAAAATATTAAATGAAAAATATAATAAAACAATTATATTGATATCACATGACTTAAATTTAGCTTTTAAATATTCTAAAAGAATTATTTTTATTGCAGAAAATAGAATTTTTTATGATATAGAAAACCCTGAAAAACTCGATAAAAATATTATAAGAAATATATTCAATATTGAAGTACAAATACTGAAAATAGATAATAGACCCTATCTGATATATTGATTTTTTTAATTTTTTAGTTATTTATTTTTTATAATAATTATTAAAAGGATTTAAAATGAAAAAAAAATTATGTTCTTTTTTCTTCTTTATTTCTATATCAATAATAATATTTTCTATTTTTAGTTGTGTTCTTTCTCCTTCTAAATTTATAAATGATCCAAATAAATATTATAATGAGAAAATAAAATTTACTTCAAAAATAGATAAAATAATATATGAAGAACCATCTTTATATTATTTATATGAGGTTAAAGATCATAAAAGTAGCATAGAAAATATAAAATATAAATTTTATGTTCTTTCAAATTCAGTATATGCAAAAAATGAAATTATTAATATTCAAGGAAAAGTCTTCTTTATTAAAGAAGGTAATTTAAAAGATGAAAATTTAAAAAACGAAATAGATTTTTTTCTTAAAAAATTTACAAATTTAAATCCTTCAATAACATCCTTCTATATTTCTAAAATAGTTGAAATATTAAACAAAATTTATAAAAATTTTAAGGAATTTTTTCTTATAATATCTTATGGTAATTATAAAGTTGGAAATGAATGAAAAATATAAAACATTTATTGTTTTTTAATTAATATTTGTTATTATTAAAATTAAAAAAATTCTTAATTCGAAATTTATTTTTTTATACTCAAAAAATCTTATAAAATTTTTGAAATATTAAATATAAGAAAAAAATTTTGGATATAAAGAGGAAAATATATGAAAAATCTGATAACATCTGCTTTAATTTACGCAAATGGAGAAGTTCATTTAGGGCACCTTGTTGAATATATACAAACTGATATTTTCACAAGAGCAAATAATCTGGCAGGAATAAAATCTGTATATCTTTCTGCAGATGATACACATGGAGCCCCCATCCAAATAAAAGCTGAATCACTTAAAATAACACCAGAAGAGTTAATAAACAAAGCTTATATTGATCATATTGAAACACTTTCTAAATTTAATATTAATTTTGGAGCTTATCACTCAACAAATTCCGAAGAAAATAGAGAGATTGCAAATTATATTTATAAAAAATTAAAAGAAAATGGATATATATATTCAAAAGAAATAGAAATAACTTACTGTGAAAAATGTCAAAGATTTTTACCTGATAGATATATTAAGGGTATTTGTCCAAGATGTAAAGCACCAGATCAATACGGAGATAACTGCGAACATTGTAATGCTACTTATCAACCAAAAGATCTTATTGACTCTTACTGTTCAATTTGTGGAAATAAACCTATATTAAAAAAAAGTGAACAGATTTTTTTTAAATTGAGTAGTTTTTCTGAAAAACTTAAAGAATATATTATAAGAGTTACTGATCCAAAAGATTCATTTAGAAACTATTTGCTTAACTGGATAAATGAAGGGTTAAAAGACTGGGAAATTAGTAGAGATGCTCCATATTTCGGTTTTTTAATTCCTGATACAAAAGATAAATATTTTTATGTATGGTTTGATGCTCCTATTGGATATATTGGAACTACAAAAAAATATTGCGATGACAATAATATAGATTGGAAAAGCATTTGGATAGATGGTAAAGCTGATATATATCATTTCATCGGTAAAGATATTATTTACCATCATTTTCTTTTTTGGCCTGCTATTTTAATGGGGGCAGGATTTTCATTACCTAAAAAAATTATAGTTCATGGTTTTTTAACCATAAATAATCAAAAAATGAGTAAATCTAGAGGAACATTCATTTTAGCAAGGGATTATTTGAATAAAAATATTCCAACAGATTACTTAAGAGCATATTACGCTTCTCTTCTTGGACCTTATACAAATGATTTTAACTATTCAGACTCTGATTTTATAAATTTTATTAATTTAACACTTATAGGTAAATTTGGGAATCTCACTTATAGGGCTACCAAATTTCTTGAAACTAATTTTGATTCAAAAACAGGAGAAAAATATAATCCAAATATATTTGATCCTCTTATTAGTTACTCTAATGAGATAATAGAATGTTTCTTAAAACTTGACAATAAAAGAGGTATAGAAATCTTCTTTAAATGTACAGACCTTATTAATAAATATTTTCAAGATAACGAGCCATGGAATATTATAAAAATTGATAAAGAAAAAGCTCATGAAATTTTAACAACTACAATATCATCTATAAATCTTCTAAACAAAATTATATCCCCTGTAATTCCTTCGATAAGTTATCAAATCTCAGAATTATTAAACAGTAATTTAAATCTTTTCGATGAAGAATTTAATGAAGAAAATAAAATAAAATTAAATAAGTTCCTTTTAATAAATCATAAAATTAATAAGACCAAATTAATATTTGAAAAAATAGAAGAAAATTTTTCTCTTGTAACTTTTTCACCCATTACTTCTTTAGAACTCAGAGTTGGAAAAATTATAGAAATAGATGATCACCCTGATGCAGATAAACTGTATATAACTAAAATTAAAATAGGAGAAAAGGTAAAGCAAATAATTGCCGGGTTAAAAAATTATTATAAAAAAGATGAACTTTTAAATAAAAAGGTTATTGTATTAAACAACCTTAAAGAAACAAATTTAAGAGGAAAAATATCAGAGGGAATGATTTTAGCTTGTACTTCAAAAGACAATAATGTTGGGGTACTAACTGTTTCGGATAATATAGAAGATGGTGAGTTAGCTATTTTTGAAGGAATAAAATATCCTGAAAAATTTAATATTATTACTTTTAAAGATTTTGAAAAATTTAATATTATCTCAAGTGAAAATGGAATATTTTTTGAAGATCTAATCCTTAAAATTAAAAATGAAAATGTTAAAGTTGATAAAAACTTAACAGGAAAAATATCATAAATAAAATAGTTATGAAATCTATAAATTTTAAAAAATTAAAAAGCATTTTTATTAAAACCTTATTTTTTTTTGAAATATTTTTTATTATAATTTTTAACCAAATATTGTTTACAAAACAATTAATTGCAGAAGACTTTGAATCAATAGAATATTTAAAAGAATTCGATTTCAAGGTAACTCTATTTTTAATTTTTTTGTCATTTTATGAAATAGAATTTTCTAAAGAACTAATATCAACAAATAATAAAAATATTTTTATAGACCCTGAATTTATTAAACATCTAAAGGAAAATCAGTTCTTTGAATTCTTAGAAAAAGTAAAAAAAAATAGTTCGTTATTTAGTATAACTAAATATCTTAATAACTCTAATGATATAAATAAAATAAAAAAAGAGTTAAATATCATTTTAGAGTCCCCCTTATCTGGAATTTTAGATATAATTAAAATTGTCTCTATTAACTTATCTAAAACAAATATTCTTTATGATATTTTAAAAAAAAATTTATCTTCAATTAACGATAACAAAGACATATACTTTTTACAAAATCTTTTTATATCCTTTGAAAAAGCTTTTAACTTATATAATAAAACCATAATTGAGAATATAAACTATTTTCAAAATGAAAACTTTAAAACAAATTTAGAGAAAATAAATAAGATCAATTTTATAATAATTCCTTTTTACAAGAGTAATTCTATATATTTTAATAATAATATTGAAATATTAAATATCGAAAAAGGTTATATCCCAATTTTCTCCTATAAAATATCATTTAAACAATTATTATATGAAATGTATCTTTTTAATTTAAATAACCATATTAAAGAAATAGGCTTATTTTCAAAAATAATAAATTTAGACAAAAATGAAAGAGAACGATATTTTGATTTATTTAAAAGAGATTTTTATTATCCTGATTTTGAATTCTTTTCAAGAAACCTTTTTTTAAACTATATTTTAGAACATTTTTCTTCTGAAAAACTTAAAAATTTTATTTCTAATAAACTTTATTACATAAAATACACCCCTATAAATATTATTTTCGATAAATGGAGTAGTATTGAAATAAATAATGATATACCATTTCCAAGAACTTTTGGAAACAAAATCATTGAAATTATTAGAAATAACATTGAATATAAAACACTAGATTATAAAAATATTTTTTCAAATGAGAAAGATACCTTAATTGTTTTTATTTCTGATTTACATTTTATGCAAAATAATAAATATAGAAATTATTTGATTATTAAAAAAATTATAAAATACATAAGTAAAAAATTTAAAAGAACATGCATCGATTTTTTTGAATATAAAAATAATTTAGAAAATTATAATGAAAAAAAAATAATCTATTTCTACTTTATCAATAAAAACAAAAATTCACCTTTAAACAATGTTTTTAATATAAATATTGAAAAAGATGGTGCAATAAATTATAACAATTACCTAATTAAAAATTATTCTCTTATAACTATTAATTTTGAAAATTCTTTTTCAGTGCTATTATTATCAGATGAAGATTACTCTATTGCTATAAGATTAATAAATAATGTCAAGAATATCTTTAATGGAGACTATAAAATTAAGAAAAGAAATATTATTCAAAAAATATTTGATAAAATAATTTTTTTATTGATATTTTAATAATTAAAAATTTTTATATTTAATAAAATGCCGGAAATCGGACTTGAACCGATATGGAACCTAAGTTCCGCTGGATTTTGAGTCCAGTGCGTCTGCCAATTCCGCCATTCCGGCACAATAAAAAATTAATAAAAAATTATTTTTTGTCAATTTTATTATTTTTAATTTTACTATTTAAATAATTTTTCAAAAAAGGGAATAAAATGAAAAAAATTAAATATTTTAAAAATAAATTTTTATATTTTATTTTTTTATTTCCTTTATTAATCTTTTTATTTTTCTTAATCTTCTCCATAATAACAACAGCTAATAACCAATATTATTTATTTCTAGGATCAGCATACTTCAAATCAAACGACATAAGTTATATTTTAATCTTTCCATATTTAAATTTTAATCTTAACAAATTTGATAATATAAATTATCTTAATTTTAATTTTTTATTTTTAAGTACTTTTAATGACAATTATTTAAAATTATTAAATAGTGAAATTAATTTAACCTATAAACATTATTTTTCTAATAACATTTTAAATATCAATTTTTTCTCCCAAACTAACGACTTTCCAAATATTTATGAAAAAAACCTTCCTTATTTTTTTACTGGATCAAATATTTCATTAATAATAAATAAAATAAATATTATAAAAATAAATTTATATACTGATTATCAATATTTTTTAGAGGAAAACTCAGACATTTTTAATTCTTTTATTAATATAAACTATTTTGGCAATGTTAATAAATCAACAAATTTAAATATTAATTTTCAACAAAAAATCTTATCAGAAAATAAATTTAGTGACAATTTTTTAATAAGTTACTTAACAATTACTCCTATTTTTAATATAAACCCTACCGTATCCATACTTTTCAATATTTATTTCAATTATTCTTATTACTTAACTGGTTATTCCAACTATTATATTTCAGCTTATTATAATTTTGATTATTACCAAATTTTAAAAAAGGATATTACACTTAAAAATTTACTACATTTCCAATTATACAAATTTTTTATTAACTTAGAAAGTGAAGATATAGACAAATTTTTACTAATTAATAAGCTTAACATTGAGTTTAACTTCATAAAAATAATATTAAATTTAACAAATAGAATTGAATGTCATTTATATTTAAATGATACATTAAATCATATTTTATTTGATAATATTATAAAAATTTCATTTAATTTAATAAAATATTTAAATATAAATTCTGAAATTGGTTACCTAATAAATTTAAATCCAATTTCAATAACAATAAATGAAAGAACAATAATTCTAAATTTAGAATTAGATTATAAAATAGACAATCTAACAATTAGCTTTTCAAATGCTATAAAATTTCTCTTAAATAAAATTTCAAATAAAAGTTCTTTAGGTTCCTCAATAAGTTTACAATATAAAATAAATGAAACTTTTATAACAAAGATATCGCTTTATTATAAAATCACTTATGACAAATTAAATAATTTAGGAGAAGAACTTTTTTATTTAATATTTGGAATCAACTTTTATTTTTAATTATTATACTTTAATTTCGAGGGAAAAATATGAATCAAAAAAAGTATTATTTAATCAATAAAATTAATATAATTATAATTTATATATTTTTTTTAGTTAATAAAACTTATGCTCAACAAGATTTTTTTAAAGATATTTATATTTCATACTTAAAAGGTAATCCTGAAATAATAAATCCTGGCTTTAATATTCCTATTAAACTATACCAAAACTATAAAATAAATGGTTATGAAAAAATTTTATCAAATAATGGTAATTTAGAATTAATTAATAATTATTTTATTTTAAGAACTGATAAAGATTCAGTTTTTTATATAATCCCAAATAATGACAAAAATATTATAAAAATTGAAAAAGGGAAATTTTATTTAAATTTTATAAACAATAAAATATTAATTAATTTTAATCAGACTGAAATACAAATAGAAGCTGGTGAATATTTTTTAGTTTACACAAATAACTACATTTTGATAATTTCTTCAAATGGGAAAATTAAGTATCTAGAAGAAGAAATAAATCTTAATAACGAAAATAATCTATTTGTTCTTTCTGAAGGAAAATATCAATTAAAAAATATAAAAGTAAGTGAAGACTTTTATTTATATTTTAATAAAGATCAATTAAAAAAAGAAATTGATATTTTAAATAATTATTCTGGATTTTATATTGATGAACTACTATTTAATCTTGATAATAATAATAAATTTATACTCACTTTCGAAGAAATTAAAAAAAGCCAAATTCAACTTGAAACTAATTATAATTCTATATCAAAATCTTTACTAAGTTTTAACGAAAATGAATATGAACCTTTTAGTTTAATTGATAATTATATCAATTATTTAAAACTATCCTCTTATATTAAAGAAAATATTAAATATATATTTAATTATTATCTTCTATTTTACTCAAAATGCAAAGTCATTATTAATTCATACAAAATACTTGAGAGCAAAATTAATGCCTTAGAAAACAGAATCAATAAAGATACTCTATTTAATAAATATTTTTTAAACAACTATTCTTTAGTCAAAAATAATTTTCAAGTCATAAAAGAGAATATTAAATCATTTGAGAAATCAATAGAAACTGGCAAAGAAAATTTTTTCAATTTTAAATCTAAAATATTCTATATCTATAATTATATAGAAGAATCAGAAATATTCTTAAAAAAAACTTTTAACAAATTTATTGATGAATCAAATAAGATAAGTTATAAGAATCATATAAAAATATTAATTGATTTATATTCTAATGCTTTTATTTCAAATTATTCAATTAACTCAAATATTAATAAAATTTTAGAAATTAAGTTTGAGATTAACTCATTTTCTTCAAATTTAAAAATAAATTATATTCCTGAAATTCATATTATTGAAGGATTATTTTATAATATTCTTAAAGAGTATTATAAAGAAATTAGTGAAGAATCAATTAAAAATTTGATTAAATCAAATAATTTAGCTAGCCTTTTTATATATTTATTTAAAAAAGAGGACATTAAAATTGATTTTTTAACAAAATATTATAAAGAATCCTCAGAATTAATACAATTAATAAATGTAAACAAAGTAGAACTTTTAAAAGTAACAAAAGAATTAGAAAGTATCACTAATAATTTATTTTTAACTTTATACCAAAAATCTTTATTTATTAATAAATTTTTAAAATCTAATCTTTATAATAATAATTTAAAATTAATCAGTTCAATTCTATACTCATTAAAGAGTGACCTTTCAAATTTATATAATATATATATTAACCTAAACGAAAATAGTTTTGAAAAAAAGGAAATTACTTTTTTAGCTAATTTCTACAATGATTCACTAACTAAAATATTAAATTATACTTTATTTTCTAATGACTTCTTTATAAAATATTACAAAGTTGATTCGATTAATTTGGATGTTTATTTTTCTGAATTCTTTAATTTAAATAAACAACTACCAACTATTTTTAACTTAAACATTTATACTACAAATATGTATATTGATAATTTTTACAATAAATTTAATACAGGAATTATATCATTAGATCAAATGATAAAACTTTTAGAAGATCTAATAATTAATTATGAAGTTTTTAAAAGAAATATATCAGAAATTTTATCTATGGAATATTATTATTTAAACTCTAAATATTCTTTAAATAATACAAAAGTCTTTTTTATAAATGAATATAAAAATAAAATTTTATTTTTAATAAATAATCTTGTTGAATTAAATGATAAGACTTTAAAAGTTTTAGAAAAAATAAGTTTATTAAAATCAAAACTTGAAATATTTTATATTAATTACAATGATCCTGCATATAGCAGAGACAAACTAATAAAAAATATTGAAGAGATAAAAAACTTTATAGATGATTTTAATCTATATTTTAATCAATTTTATTCTGAAATTTTAAATTTTGAACTAAACTTAAATTTATATAAAAACTTTTTAGATACTTATAATGGAAGTGACTCTTCAATAATAGACCTAATAAATAAATCAACTAGCTTTATAAATTCTTTTCTAACTATTATATATAAAGCAAAAAGTTCAAGCTTATTAAACGAAATAATCAAGATACTACAATAATTTTATTAATTAATTATACAAATACTTTTTTAGAAGTTTCATAACCAGCTTCATAAGCCCAAAATACTTTATCAAAGTCTTGTATACCCATATTAAATAGCAAAGGGGTTACTATTATCTCTGTTCCATCAATATCTTCTGGGCCTATTGTTTTTCTTTTATTAAGTAAATACAATAGATTATTTGAAATAGCAAATAAATCTTTCTTATTATTAACAGGAATTGGAACTTTCCCTATTTTTTTTACAAAATCAACAAAATCTTGAGATATTTTGAAAAGAAAATATACAAAAGATATATCAGAACTATAGTCTGTTGCAGCAGAAACATCTGATATTATTATATCAAGATTTTTCTCACAATTTAGTTTTTTGGCAAAATCTACACAAAAATTATCACATACTCCTCCATCCATTAAAAGCATATCATCTATTTTTATACTATCCATAACAAAAGGTATAGCTGAAGAAGCTAGAATAATATCAACTAATTGGCCTTTATTAAAAATAACTCTTTTACAATTATTAACATCTGCTACATTTAAATAAAGTGGAATCTTCAAATCTTCAAATTTCATATGATCAAGATATTTAATCAATATATTTCTTAATAAATTTGTAGCAGTTTTAGGTTTTAAAAAAAAGAATCTCCCTAATTTAACTAATTGAGAATATTCTTTTTTTAAAATCTGGTATATATTGTCAGCATTATATCCTGCTGAATACAAAGCACCAACTATTGAACCAACTGAAGTTCCTATAATAACCTCTGGCTGTATTTCTAATTCTTCAATTCTTTTAAGTACTCCAATATGAGCAGCTCCTCTTGCTCCACCACCTGATAGTACTAAGATTACTTTTTTAGTAATTAAATCACTTTTTACTGGAACATTAACATTTTTATATTCAATATCAGGATTAAAATACCTTTCTCTGATATAATCCTTAATTTTTTGTACTGTAAAAATTTTGTTTTCAAGCTTTTCTCTAAAATCTTCAAGTAAAGAATATAAATCATAATCTTTAATTTTTTTGACTTTTTCTTTAATAAAATTTAAATTATCTTTATAAAATTTAATGATATTTCGTATTTCTAAATTTTCAAAATCCTTATATTTATTTATAAAACTTAATTTTTCAAGCCTCTTTTTAATACCTTTTAAATTAAATCTTCTTAAAAACATATATCCCTCATAAAAATATATAAAAATAATATTTATTTATTTTTGTACCGATTATAATATAAATATAAAAAATTATTTTTAAACTATCAAATTTTTGATTATGAAAAAATTCGGTATTTCAATAAATCTTATTTTACATACTTTTTTATTTACATATTTATTTGCAAATAATTTAATTCTTACATTTTCTCAAAATAACATTGAAAATGTTCTTTTATTTCAAAAAGACACAAAAATATATACAATAGAATTTTTTTACAATAATGATAATGAAAAAAAAATCTCCTTTTATTATGTAAATGAATATATTATCCCAATTCTTTTAAAAAACAAATTTACTAAAATACAATATAATTCAGATTTAAGATTACCAATAGTTTCTTTCGAAAACCTAACACCAATAAAAGTTGAATATAATATTATAAAAGAACTAGATTTTAAAATTATAGATTATGGTGATTTGAATAAAAATTTTCAACTTTTAATAATTTTTTCAAAACAGTTTGAGAATGATTTTATTTTAAGACTAGTAGAGTTCAAAATATTTAACAAAGATTATAAACAACCAATATTCATATCTGGTGGAGTTCACATTAAAATTATAAACAATATGATAGAGATAGTTAATGAATTTTAAACTTTTTATTAAAATTATCTTCTAAAATTATCCCTGCTGCTACCGAAACATTTAATGAATTCTTTTTACCAAACATAGGAATATAAATAATATAATCCGATTTTTTTAAAATTTCGGGTGAAATACCAAACTCTTCATTTCCAAAGATAAAACAAGGATTTTCTATATTCAAATTTCTATAATCTATAGAACTATTTGTTTTTTCTATGCAAACTATTTTATAATTTTCTTTTTTAAAGTAATTAATAGCTTCCTCTGTATAATTAAAATATAAAACATGGATATTACATCCCATAGAAACTCTTTTTACTTTACTATTTTGCAATGATGGAGTTATTCCAGTTAATGCTAGATTTTCTACACCAAAAGCTTCTGAAGTTCTTAATATCGAACCTACATTATATGGAGATCTTATATTATCTAAAATTACAGAAGTTTTTATTATTGTTCTCTCATTTTTTTCCTTATCAAAAATATTTGATTCATTATAAAAATTATCAGAAACTAAATTCAATATTTTATGATAGAATATTTTTAAATCATAGAAACTTTGAGGAAATTCAAACTCATTTTTATCAATCTCTTTTATCCATTGTAGAATTAAGTTTATTCTACTGTAAATTTGAAATATATCATTTTTAAAATATATAAATTTTAATTCATCTTCTAATTTTATTTCATTGTTGCTCTTTTCATTAATATTAAAATTATTTCCTTTATCAGCAACCAACTCTTCATATTTAATTATAAATTCTCTTAAATAATATGCTAGTTTCTGAAGTCTTGCCCTTTTCCCAATTTTTACAAATTTATCTTTATTAAAGCTCATAATTTTAATAAATAATTTAATTAACTTTTAATTTTTTTTTTATATATTAATTAAAAAGCGAAATATTTCAATTTCAGGAATAAATAATGAAAAAAAATATTTTATTTGTTGGTGGTGGTTCAGGAGGCCATGTAATTCCAGCAATACCAATTGCAAAACTTTTTTTAGAAAAAGGCTTCAACTTAATCTGGATAGGATCAAAAAAAAAGAGACAACTTGAAGAAAACATTATTAAAAATGATTTAAAAAACTTTTTTGATAATAATAAAATAAAGTTCTATGCTATTTCATCTGGAAAATTTAGAAGAAAAGGCACAATTTTAAAATCAATTTTAAATATAGAAAACTTAGTAGATATATTTAATTTATTTTTAGGTTTTATTGAATCATTTTTCATTATAATATTTAATAGACCACTTCTAGTTTTTTCAAAAGGTGGTTTTGTATCTGTTCCAGTTTTAATATCCTCTAAAATTTTAAATATAAAATCCTTCACCCATGAATCTGATTTTTCTCTAGGACTTGCAAATAGAATAAACTCTATTTTATCATATAAAACCTTTTACTCTTTTAAAGAAACTGCTGAAAAATACAATATACTTGTTAAAAAAGGAATTTATACTGGAAATCCAATCAGAGAAACTTTTATTAATTTTAACCCCCAATCACACGAAAATGAAAATTTCAAAAAATGGTTAGAATCTTTATTTGATAACAAAAAGCCTATCTTACTTATTTTAGGAGGCTCTCTTGGTGCACAATCATTAAATGAGATAATTTTTGAAAACTTAGAATATCTTAAAAAATATTTCAATATAATTCATCAATGCGGTAAAGATAAAATTAAATATGAAAAAAATGATTCTTATTATCCTTTAGAATTTATTTACAATGATATTGAAAAATTTCTTTGGAATTCTAACCTTATTATTTCAAGATCTGGAGCTAATTCTGTTTTTGAAATTATTTATATGAAGAAACCTGCAATATTTGTACCTTTAACAATAGCAACAAGAGGGGAACAATATTTAAATGCAAAATATTTTTCAGAAAGAAATTTATGTATATTAAAAACTGAATCTGAATTAAAAAGAAACTTTTCTCAAATATTCGATGATATAATTAAGAATAATCTTATTGAAAAAATTAAAAATAACTTATTCAATTATAAGTTAGATATAGGAAATTATAATATTTATAGTGAACTTATAAAATATTTATAATGAGCTTAAAATATAGACCTTTTATATAATAAAGTTAATATTTTAAATTAATATTTGTATGTTTTTCCTTCTATGGTATCATCATAAAGAAGAGATTCATGAATTCTAAATTGAGTAATTACATCTTTTGCTCCTAATTCAAAAGCTTTTTTATGCAAAATGTAGGCTAACTTAAAGAGTTCTTCAGAATCTCCTTCAACAACTGTACTCATAGCTCCTACTTTATACTTTAGATTTGAATCTTTAATAATATCAATTATTTTATCAACTAGTTCATAAGAATTTCCATCATACTTTGCTGGTATAACAGTAATATCACAAACAGCCATATTATAATCCTTTATTTAAATTATTTTTTTATTAATTTTTATATTAAATTACATTCTTATTACAGGTAACTATTAATAGATTACAATTTAGTTATTTTATATATTATCATTTTTATCTATTTGTAATTATTATAATAATTCATCTTTATTTAATCCTTTTAGTTCTTCCCAGTAAGAATAAGCTTCCCTTAGATGAGGGATAACAATAGATCCTCCAATAATTAAAGCTATATCACATGCTTCATAAAACTCTTTATCTTCTACTCCTAACTTTTTTGCTTGAATACAATGATACATTATACAATCATTACATCTTAAAATTAATGAACCAACTAATCCCATAAGCTCTTTATATTTTGATGGAATAGCTCCTTCTTCATATGAATTTGAATCAAGATTGAAAAACCTTTTAGTTACTATTGTTCCATTTTCTAGAACAAGTTTATTTAAAATTTTCCTTCTTTCTATAAATTCTTTTATTTTACTCATATTTATTATCCTATTCATAAAATTATACAAAAAAATTTATAAAATCTTTAAAAATTTCATTAATCTTTTTTATAAATATCCTTTAATAAATTTGATAATTCATAAAGTCCAAATGGTTTATTTAATATAAAAAATTTATCTTTAAATTCTAAATAATCTGAATACCGCTCAGTTTCTAATAGTCCTGTAATCAAAATTACTTTAATATCAAAACTATCTATATTTTTATTTTTAAATAATTCATTAAGTAATTCAATACCATTCATTTCAGGCATTATATAATCTAATACTATTAATTCTACATTATTAATATTTTCTTTTAAATATTTAAGTCCTTCAGAAGGTTTTGATGTTTGAAATAAAATATTAATACCAAATTTTTTTAAAATTATAGATAATGTTTCAAGGATAAATTTATCATCTTCTATAATAACACATTTTTTATTCAATTTTATTAATCCCTTATTATAATTTTGTTTTTCCATTTCTTTTTTTATTTCATCTTTAATAGATATAACTGGAAGATAAACATTAAATGTAGTTCCATAGCCTTCTTCACTATAAACAGTAATAAAACCTTCATGACTTTCAACAACATTAAAAACAAAAGATAATCCAAGACCGGTTCCCTTTTGGTCTCTTTTTGTAGTAAAAAAAGGATCAAATATTTTATTTAAATGTTCCTTTTTTATTCCTACTCCATTATCTTCAACTGTTATTTTCCAATATTCCTTGTCTTTAACATCATCAATATTTTTCGTAGAATACATAACATACTGTTTTTGATAAAAAACTTTTCTAATTGAAATTTTAATTGTCCCACCCCATTTTTCATCACTCTTTTTCATAATAGTAAGAGCATGATAAGAGTTAATTAAAAGATTCATAAACACCTGTTCAATTTCATTTTCATTTCCGTAAAATATAGCTTTATCTGGATAATATTCTACTTCAATTATTACCGACTTATCAATAGTGACATTTAATATATCTAAAATACTTTTTAATGTTGCATTTAAATCAAACAAACCTCTTTTAGAACTCAAATTTTTAGAAAAAGATAATAATCTATTAGAAACATTTTTCCCTTTATCAATTGCAATTTTTAATAAATCAACATATTCATTTATTTTATTTTTTGGTATAAATTCATCAAATTCAGATTCAAGTTGCATCAATGAAATTATCCCATTAACTGAACCTAAAACATTATTAAAATCATGGGCTATTCCAGCCCCTAGTGTATTTAAGCTTTCCATTTTTTCAATAATAAGAAGATTGTTATTTCTTTTTACATCTTCAGTAACATCATCAATTTTAATAAAAAATTTAACTATCTCTCCATCCATAATAATTGGTATAGCAACTATATTAAAATAATTATTTTTTAATCGATTATTATTAAAAATGTAGTTATGAATTTTTAAAATATCTTTTATTTCAATAGATTTGTCAATTATATACTTAAAATCTTCAAAATATTCAAAAATATTAGTATCTATTAAATCATTGTAACTTAATTTTTCTTCAAATAACAGTTTATAATTTTTGTTTATTTTCTTTATAATGCCTTCTCTAGAAATTAAGATAAAAAGAGAGGGATTATTTTCAAATATATATTCAAGTATCTCAAGTTTTTCAATTAGTTCATTTTTAAGAATATTTAAATTATTTGCTATAATTGATATTTCATCATTTGTTTCGAAATTTAATTTAATGGAATAATCACCTTTTGAAAACCTTTCAAATATATCAACTAATCTTCTTATGTTGTTTATAAATACTCTATCATTTGTAAATTTAATAATATAAAAAAAGCCAGAAATTAAAATTATGTATGAAATTATAAATATTAACCTTACTATAAAATTATTTTTATTTAATAATTCTTTAGAAAAACCAACAGTTAATTTATATTGAAATTTATCGTTAACTATAAATGTTTTATTTACCTCATAAATATAATTTTTTTGAATTAAATAATTCTTTTGCTGAGTAATATCTTTATATTTATAAAATAAAATTATATCATTAGAATCATATATTATTAAATAATTAATATTTTCTTCTCTTATAAATCTACTCAATAATGAATCCAACTCATTATATTTATAATAATTTAAATAAGGTTCTATTAATGTTATCAAAAATTCTGTTAACCTATCGGTTTGATAACTAAAACTTTTACTCAAATAAAAACTAACTAAAAAATTTAAAATAATAAATAAAAAAATAAGAAATAAACTTAAAAGAATATAATAATTCAAATAAAGTTTAACTCTTAAAGAAGCTTTTATTTTGTTATTTCCATTCATTTTTTTGTAAACATAATTATTTATTTTCTAGATAGTACTTATTTAATAAATCAAATTTATCTTGTAGATCTCTATCCAATTCAAATATTCCAGAAGACAAAATATTAAAAGAATTTTCCTTAATCCCAAAAACATAATTAGTATTTTTGGCAATTCCTTTAATTACCTTATTTATAAGTGCAATTAAACATACATCTATATTTCTAACTATTGAAAAAGCAACATTATCTTCATAAAGTTTTATTTTATCTATTGAGTCAAAATTTATAATATAAAATTTTGAAACTTTTGAAAACTCATAAATACCTAAATTACTATTGCCAGATCCACCAACTATAAAATCAACCTTATTTTCATTTATAAGTTTCTTAGCAAAATAAGATCCTGCTTCAGGATTAGAAAAAGGTGATTTATCAGTTTTAATTGGATAATCAACTATATAATATGAGAAAAATTTATTAGATTTGTTAAATAATAAATTATATATTTCAGTAGAAAGTTTTATTCCTTCTTCAATTTTGCTAATTGATTTTATCTTCATACCACCGATAAAACCTATATTCCCACTTTTTGTAAATAAATTACAAATATTGCCAGCCACAAAACCAAGATCTCTATAATTATATGTAAGAGAACAAACATTTTTTGGATAAATTTTTAGTTCAGTATCAACCAATATAAAATATACTTTTTTATAATTATTTGCAAGTTTTTCTATAAATTTACTTGCAACTGTTCCATTAAAAAAAACTATAATTTTATTACCATTATTTATAGCTTCTTTTGCCTTATTTTCCTGTTCCTCATAGGTTTTAGTAATAATAAAAGAAAATATTAAGTTTAAAGCTGATTGAGATTTTTCAAGTTTAGATAATATAAGTTTTTCAAAATCTCTTGTACCATAATCTCTTATTATAAAGGCAACTTTATTTTTTAGTAATTTATAAAACAAAATATCTTTAATTTGATGATAAAATAAAAGAAAAATTAATAAAATAATAGGTAAAAATAATATTATATAAATCTTCTTCATAAATTTTTTCCTTTTAATTATTTTCTTCTTCTTTTGGAACAACAAAAAGATATTCTTTATTTAATTTTTTAGCAATTTCTATAAAAAATTGTTGCTCATCATATTTTAATTTACTATTAAAATACCCTGCAAGAAAAATATTCCTAATAAGATTATAATTTTCATTTTTAAAAGCATATTGTATAGAATCAAATAATCCAAGACAATTATCTATATTTAAGTAAAGTAGATACTTGAATATTTCAGAATAATTTAAATATGAACTAAGTGATAAAGAAGTAAATGTAGTTCCTTGATACATACATATTGCTTTTATTTCGGGAAAATTAGGATCTCTTTTTCTATGTTCCTCAGTAATTAATTTTACCATATTTAAGCTATTTTGAATTATAGCAAAATGCAAAGGCAATAAATCTCTATTATAATTGTCATAATTTACTTTGAAATTAATATTCGAATTATTTTTTAACAAAAAATAAACAAGATCATAATTTTCACTTTTTATAGCACTAATTAATAAAGATTCACCCTTATTATTTATGTAATTAATTTTATTTTTATCAATATTAATTATATAAAATAATCCCTCATTAAATCTTTTTTCCAAACACAAGTCAATAGGATAAATGAAATTAACTTCACTATTTTCTGGATTAATATAAGGAAACTTAATAGTATCGATATTTACTATACTATAAATTTTTCTAAAATAAAATATATTATTTTTATGAATCGAGATAAAAATCGGATGAATAAATCCTCTATATGTATCAATTCCATCATCTCCAAAACCTATTAATGAAGGATCAGCTCCAAGTAATAGCAAATATTCAAAAGAATTAACTAGATCAAGATTCATAGAAACTCTTAAAAGAAAACTTAGAATATATTTTGAATATTTTTCTTTATCTAAACAATTTTTAATATTAAACCAATCTTTATTTGCCATGAACTTAATAATGTTAAGGTACTTATAGATATAGTTAGAAATTACCATCAATCTTTTATTCAAATCCTTTAATTTTATTATTTCGTCATTATTTAATTTACTAAAAATTGAGTTTTTAAAAATTTCATCTCCATAATTTCTATACAATATAAATAGATAATCATTTTTTTTAATAAAACTCTCATTTGATTTATATAAGGTTTCATATTCATTCATTAAACTATTAGTTAATAGTTCCTTTTCAAAATAATGCTCAAGTTTAAAATATTCGCTCTTTTTTTCTTCCTCATTTGTGATATTCTCAATAAATAAAAGAATATCTGATAAAAAAGCCCCATTCTTAAGAAGAAGACTTATTATTTCTTTATTATTAATTTTCCATGAATATTCAAGAGGACTAATATTATTTTTATCTTTTAAGTTTGGATTAAAACCATTTTCAATAAATAATTTTACAAGCTCAATATTTGAATTTTTAACTGCAAATGTCAATAATGTATTTCCATCAGGAAGATAATCAATCCTTTTAAGTTTTTTTATATTTGATTCGATTTTATTAAATTGATTATTATTTAAGTAATAAGAAAGCTTTTCTATATTTTTATTAATATCAAAATAGTTTAGATAGAAAATATAAAAAAGTATAACAAAAAATGAAATCACAAAAATATATTTTAATAATAAAAACCTTTTCATAATAATACAATAAATTAAAATAATATAATACTTTTAATAATATTATTTAAAATAATTTTTTGGATAATAAATAATAAACGGTTTAAAATATTTATCCAATTTTAATTTATTTTTATAATAACTGAGTGCACTCTCTTTATCTGCAAATATACCAATATTAACTCTAAAATAATATATATTGTCAAGTAATTTTATAACTATAAAAGAATAATATCCTTTTTTTTCAAGTTCTTTCTTTAATAATATTGCATTTTTAAAATCTTTAAATGAAGCTATCTGTATTGTATAAAAACCCCCTTTATAAATAGTATCAATAGAGCTTTTATCAAAATTTGATAGATTTGAAAGTTCCTTTTCTTTATTAGATTTATTTTTAGTTGAAGTATTAATAAGTTCTGGTTTTATATTATCTTTTATTTCATTAGTTTTTTCTTTAACTTCTTGAGATCTATTGCTATTTGAAAAACTTAAATTCTTTGTATTTGATGATTTCTCAATATTTTCATCTTGATTTAAGTTTGAGTTCTTACTATCACTTAACTCTTCTACTATTTGTTCTTTTCTATTAATTTGTTCTTTCTCTTTAGTTAAGGCTTCTTCCTTTTTTTCTATATTTTCATCTATTATCTTATCTATAATAATATTATTTTCTTTTGACTCTTCATTAGAAACATTAGTAAATATCTTATTGTTATTAATATATTTAATATCATTATCATTTAATATAATAAATTTATCATTTATTATAAAATTTCTTAAAAGATTTTTTGCCTCCAAATCATAATAAAAAAACATTATTAATGATAAAGATAAAAAAAATATAGAAACTATTATCAAAACATTTTTAACATTGTTCATAAAATAAATTCTTCTTGCTTGTGATTATTAAAAAATATGAGTGTTTTATCTTTAATAAAATTATAATATAAATTAAAATTTTTTAAATATTCTAAAAAATTATTTAAATCGTGTGAATCTGAACCTAAAGTAATTTTTTTACCACCTAATAAAAAATAATTGTTCCATAATATCTCAAATATCTTCTTAAAATTCTTATAGTTACTATTAAAATTATAATAATTAAATTCTAAAACAATATCTTTTTTTATAACATTTTCAAGCATTTTCAAAATTGTCTTTTCAATATCATTAAAGTTACTTAATTCATTAATATTATCTATAAACCTAAAAGGGAAATCTATATGACCTATTACATCAATATTCATATTAGAAATTATAAAATCATTTAATTCTAAATAATATTTCTTAATATCTTTTTCAAAATTATGATTTGACCATATTATATAATCTAATTCATTATAAATTTTTTTATCATATAAAATATTTCTTTTTTTAATAGAAGCCTCAATTCCTTTCTTTATATCAGCGAATAATTTATATTTAAATTTTAAATAATTTAATTTTTCAATATATCTTTCAAAATCAAAATTTATCTCATAATGCTCACAAAAACCAATAACAGAAGAAGGAATTTTTTTACATAAATCAAGATATTGTTCCATATCTACTGAAGAATCAAAAGAAAACGAGGTATGAATATGTAAGTCTAATATTTTCATATAGTTAAATAATAAACAGATTTTATATATTTTCAATTTATTAAAAATAATTTTATTAGTTGAAATTTTAATTAAATAAATTAACTTAAATTAAAAGAAAAGGAGGTTTTATGAGTATGACTATAAAAGTTGTTCAATGGGGTGTCGGAGCTATGGGATCAGGGATGATTAGAATGATGTTAAATAAAAAGAATATTGAGATAGTAGGAGCCATAGTTAATCATAATCCAAACAACTATTCTGATGTTGGGGAATATATAGGAATCGGCAAAAAAAATATTCCTTTATATATGAATCCAAAAGATATTTTAAAAAAAGGAAAAGTAGATGTTGTTTTACATGCTACAAAATCTTTTACAAAAGAGGTTTTCGATGATTTAGTTTTATGTATGGAAAATAGTATAAATGTTATAACAATAGCTGAAGAGATGTCATATCCATATGCACAAAACCCTGATCTAGCAAAGAAGTTAGATGAAATAGCAAAGAAAAATAATGTTGTATGCATAGGAACAGGTATTAATCCTGGTTTTGTACTAGACACTTTAATAATTACCTTAACAGCTCCTTGTATTAGAGTTGATAAAATAGAAGCTCAAAGAATAAATGATCTATCTCCTTTTGGAAAAACTGTAATGGAAACTCAAGGAGTAGGAACAACAGTAGAAGAGTTTAATAATGGTTTAAAAAGTGGCAAAATTGTTGGACATATTGGATTCCCAGAATCAATACATTTAATTGCTAAAGCTTTAAATTGGGAAATCTCTGAAGTTAAAGAGTTTAGAGAACCAATAATATCTAATGTTTATAGAGAAACACCAGTTGTAAAAGTTCAACCTGGAATGGTTGCTGGTTGTAAACATATTGGAATAGGTTATGATAGAAATGGTAATGAAAAAATTAAATTAATACATCCTCAACAGATACATCCACATCTTGAAAAAGTTGATACTGGGGATTATATCCATATATATGGAGAACCAGAAATTAAGATGGCTATTCAACCAGAAATTCCTGGAGGAAAAGGAACTATGGCAATGGCTGTTAACATAATTCCACAAATAGTTAATTCTGAAAAGAAAGGGTTACTAACTATGCTTGACTTAAAAATCCCACATTCTATACCTGATAAAGATTAAATAATTAACAAGCTATTTTTATTAACAAAAAATCTATAATAAAATAAAATTAAATATTTTATTAATTTGATAAATATTTGGGGCTGTTTTATATGAATAAACAGCCCCATTTTATTTAATAATACTTTATTTTTTTATAAATGATTATAAAATAAAAAAGATTATAAAATATATATAAAATCTTTAATATAAAAAATTTAATTTTTTAAAATGGAAACCATAAATATAAAAAGGTCAAATATAAAAGATATAAATGATATTTATTTAATCGAGATTGTATCTTTTAAAAAACCATGGAATTATATATATTTTTACTCCTGTTTTATCCACCCAAATATTAAAATTTACAAAGCTTTACTTAAAAACAAAATAGTAGGTTTTATTATAATTAATGAAGAAGAAGAAGCTTCTATACATATACTAAACTTAGCTGTTCACCCGGATTACAGAAATAAAAAAATAGCTTCAAATCTACTAAATCATGTCATTGCCTTATATAAAAATAACTATAAAAAATTTTATTTAGAAGTTAGAATATCAAATGAAATAGCAATAAGTTTATATAAAAAATTTGGTTTTAAAATAGAAAAAATAATTAAAAACTATTATGGTGAAAATGAAGATGCATATCTTATGATATTAGAGATATATTAAATTTTTCATATATTATTTTAATAATTTATTAATCATAAATCTTCTAAAATATTTATAGTAAAATAATTTTTAATATATTTAATTAAATATTTAATAAATATTTTTAATTATTTATTTTCATTTCTTATTATTAATTATTGAGAATTTATTTGATTTTATTTTATTAATTATTTTAGACTTGATTATTTTTAAAAAATATTTATATTTCATTATATATCAGAAACATTTATTAATCAAAGGGTTTATGAGCAGAAAAATCTTTTCTGCGTAAGCCATCATAGGCCACCCAGGACCCTTTTTTAATTTAACATTTATTATTATTTTTTACGAACACTATATTTTAATACTTTATATTTAAAGATTTTTAACTTCTAAATTATTTTTTATTTAGGTTTTTCCTATTTTATTCTGACCAGTTTATAATCTGCTATTATACTAAAATCTTAAAATAAAAGGGAGGCTTTTATGATTAAGGAATATTTAACACAAATAGCTAATTATCCTAATATCTCTATTATTCTATTTTTATTTATTTTTTCAAATCTCTTATTTATATCATTAAAAAAGTCTAGAAACTATATGGAATTTGCATTAAATAATAAAAATATTAAAACTTTACCTCTTTTTTTTACAATAATTGCAACAAACTTATCCGCATTCACAATATTTGGAG
Source organism: Spirochaetota bacterium (assembly GCA_026415295.1). Lineage (NCBI taxonomy): Bacteria > Pseudomonadati > Spirochaetota > Spirochaetota bacterium. Next base: position 43,036 of record JAOAHJ010000020.1, read on the forward strand.
TTACTGGTGCTTCTTATAAATATGGCTTTGCATTTTTTCCTATTATGGGTTTTGGAACAGCATTTATGACCATATCTTTTATAATCATTGGTATACCTTTAAGAAAAATAGCTTTAGAAAATAATTATATTTCTGTCTCAGAAATTATACAAAAAAGGAGTAGTTCAAATCTACTTGCACTTATTTTTTCTCTCTTAACTTTGTACTTTACTCTTCCTTATATTTCAACCCAAATATTTTCTGCAGGTAAATTAATATCTTCAGCTACAGGTTTAAGTTATAAATTATCCTCTTTTATTTTCGTAGTGATTATTACTTCCTACATAGTATTCGGTGGTATGAAATCTATAATAAAAACAGATATTTTCCAATTTATTGTGCTATTAATTTTTTGTTTAATATTTTTCTTTATTGGTTTTAACTTAATATCAAAAAGTAAGTTTTCTTTATTATCAGAAAATTTTATATATTTAAACAGAAATGGTATTGATAACTCAATAACTCCAATAAAACTATTATCATATTATATATTATGGTTTCTTGCTGATCCAATGTTCCCCCATATTAATCATAGATTTATAGGAAGCAAGTCAGATAGTAGTCTAATAAAATCTATGATTTTATATCCTTTTGCACTACTTATTGTCTTCCTTTCTATGAATTTTATTGGGGTTTATGGAAGAATTATTTACCCTAATCTGCAACCTGGAGAATATGATAATATTATCAAAATTATAATAAACAATAATTTTATTTTTTTGCAACCATTGTTTTATTTAGCTTCTATTGCTGCAATTATGTCTACACTTGATAGTCAAATTCTTTCATGCTCAATCATAATTGTTAATGACTTAATAAAAACTAACAAAATTAAAATCTTTAAATACTTATCAAATAAAAAAAATAGAAAAATAAAAGAAGAAAATTTAAATTTGGATAATACAAAAATAATAATATCAAAATTTATAATTATTATTTTATCTTCTATTGCTTATTTAATATCTCTAAATCCTCCGGCAAGTATATTAAATTTCCTAACCTCATCTTCTTTTGCTGGATATTCTATTCTTTTTCCAATAGTATTTTGCATCATATATTTTCCATTTTTAAATAAAAATATTTTAATTATCAACATAATAACTATGTTTATTATACTTACACTTCAATCATCTAAAATATTATCTATTCCAATACCTCAAGTTATTTTTAATTTAATTTTACAAATTATTTTAATAATATTAGGATTTTTATTTCAAGTACTCTTTGAAAATTATAAAAGTAAAAAAGTTAATAACTCTGAAAAGGTTAAATTCAAAAAAATTAATTTCGAATTTACAAAAAATAAATATTTAAATAGAAAAACAATTCTAATTATGATTTTAATATTTATCCTAGGCTTTGATCTATTTAACTATTTTATTAAACCATTTAGTTTATATGGGATTCCTATATGGGTTTATTATCACATTATAATTTTAATAATTACAGGATTCCTTTTTTATGTTATATATAAAATAAATTTTAAAAATATTAAAAAAGAAATGTTTGAAGATTAATTTTCAATAAAAACTAAACCTTTAATTTTGATATATAGATTACCCGAATTTATAATATAAAAAGGTTGTTCAGTAATTATAAAACTACCTTTAATATCTAACATAAAATTTTTACCGAATTTAATTAAAATAGCATTGTTTATCATGTCAACAATGGAATTTTTAAATACTTTTATAAAAAAATTATCCTTATTATCAGATAAATTTTGAGTCTTAATTTGCAGATCCTTTTCTATTAAAGAATCTGAGGCTTCTCCTGAAACCAAAAATCCTGAAATTTTCATAAAATTAGAAATTCTTTCCCTTCTATTATCATCAATCGGTATATTTATCTTAAAAAGATAATAAAATCCATCTATGTTTTCATAAGATTCAACTTTATAATCTATCTTTATCTCTTTAATATCAAGATAAACATCTCTAACAAATCCTTTCCTTTTAGATTCTCTTGAAAATAAAAAAGAGTTTGTGTTAAATACAACAGAATTAAAAAACTTTACATTTTTATCCAACTCAGCAAATATATCTTCTTTATTACTTTTATTTAAGATATTTAGTACTGGTATATAATAATTAATTTTACTATAAGAATTTATTTTAAAAAGATCAAAAGAAAGATATAAAAAGTTAGTAAATAAAAAAAGAGTTATAATAAGTATAAAAAATAACTTTTTTATTAAATTCATATTTTTTATTAAATATATCCTCATTAATTATTCTACTTTTTATCTATATAAATAATCTCTAATTTTTTGAAAATTTAATAATAAAATATTTATTTCCAATTTTTTTTAGTCTCCACCATGTTGTTTCTAAATGCTTCCCACTCTTATCCATTATCATAAATTTTATTGCTAATTCATCATCAGGGTATTCCTGATATTCAAGAAAATTAAATTTGCTTATATTCTTATTATAATTTACAAACTCGGAATAATAATTCTGATCTTTTGTGACATCCTTCAGAAATTCAACAAACTTTTCCTTGCTTTTTCCATATAAAATTTCTTTATCTATCTTTTCAAACTTTTCTTCTTTTAAATATTTAAAATATAATTTTATAGTTGCTTCTGGTGTTCGACTACAAGATGTTAATAGCAAAAATTCTATAAAAACCAAAAAAATAAATAAAATATTACATTTTTTTTTCATATATACCTACTTTTGTTAATAAAAAATTTTTTATAATATTTTTTATTTATAATTTTCTAATTTTATTTTCGAAATATGGTAAAAAAGATAAAATAAAATTAGACAGTATAAAGTAAAAAATAAAAAAACTAAATAGTAAAATTTTCCAAAATCTTATCAATTAGAATACCTTTGAGTGGAATCTCACAATCAAAAATAAAAATAGCAACATTTTTATATTTTCTTATATTTAAAATTTTTTTTAAAAAATAAGAATTAAATTTTCCATTTTTATTAAGTATAGAAATGGAATATTTCTTTCTTATTAAAAATCTTTTATTAATACTAATTTCCTCTTTTTTATCTAATTCTTTATTTTTTTCATTGATAAAATTATCATTTTTTTTAATTTTAAAATTAATTTCTTCTATTAAATTATCATTAAAAGAAATAAAAATAATTTTTTTATTAAAATTAATATTTTCATTTATTTCTTTAATATATAAACAAATTAAATAAAAAAATGTTTTATTAAAAAACTCACCATTAAAAATAAAAATTTCTCTTTGGAAATCTTTTTTTAATTTTTTTAAAATAAAAAAAGACAACTTATATAAAAAACCATTTACAACCCCATTCAATATAGATTCAGAAGTACTTTTACCAATACACTTATTAGAAAAACAAAAATATATGTTATTTTTATCAAAAATAAAATTTAAATTTATTGAATTTTTAATAAAATAATCAATTGCTGATTGAAAATTATTTAAATTCAATTTTTCAGTAATATCTGGAAGTTTATCTGTGAATATTTTCAATGTTTTAAATTCATTAAAGGGTGAAATTGAAATTGAACCTCCTAAATAAGATACCTTACTGATTTCATCAAGAACTAATGCTGTTCCACAATTAAATATACATGCATAGTCAAAAAAGAAATCAAAAAAAAAGTAAGATAAATAAAAATAATATAAAAGACCTGCTATTCTATCTTTACCATATGATTCAGGTGGATTATAATTAAAATTAATTTTGCTGTCTAAGCTTTTATAATTTATTTCTATAAAACTTAAATCTCTGCTGAAACTTTCATTAAATAATTTTTTTATATGAGAAAAAACTCTTTCGTTTACTTCTGAATAAACAACTAATGAAAGTTTATGGTTTATAAATCTTTTAATTATTTTTAATATACCATAAAAAATTTCTAAATTTAAAATTTCATTATTTAATATTTTAATAAACAAATAATTGTTAGTTTTGCTTTTCTTAATATTTAAAAATTTTATAATATCTTCAAAAAAAAGAAAATTAAAACAATAATTATTATTAAACTTTTCAAATTTTATCTTTTTTTTTATTTCATCTATATTTTTAGCTACAATAAATTTAGTATATGTGTTTCCTATATCTATAATTATCAAATTATTTGAGTAAAATAATTTCTTCTTCTGGTATAAATCCATATTTTTTATTTACTTCATTTTTCAATAAATTTATAATAGTTTCTAAATCTTGAAATTTACCATCTTTTAAATTTATAATAATATTTCCATGATATGGAGAAACTGAAATTTTATTTATTTTATATCCTCTATAACCAAGCTCATCTATAATTTTACCTGTAGGGATTCCAAACTTATAATTATTTTTAAATACAGATCCAGCAGAAAAATATTTAAAATGCCTTTTATTTACTCTATCATTTTCTATATAAAGCATTTTATTATAAATACTTTCTCTTTCTTTTAAAAAATCCTTTATATTAAAATTTTTGTTTTGCAAAAAATTCTTCTTAAACTTTTCTAATTTACAAACTCTTTTCACTATTTCTAATATTCTTCTTATTTTATAATTATTATAAAAATACTTTAAATTAGAACACTTTTTTATTGAATTAAATTTTTTAATAATATATTTTTCTAAATATTTGGAAAAAATAAAAAATAGATCTTTTTCATAATCATTTTTAAAATAATTTATAAATCTTATCCTATAGATAAACTCATTATTTTTTTGAAATATTGAATTTTTATAACTAAAATCACATTCATTATTTTTTCTTTTATTAAATATAAATTCTAAGTTTTTATTTTCAGCATTAAATTTTATAGCCACACTTTCGACTTCAAAATTTAAACCTGAAACTTCTCCATCATAACACCTAGCATTCATAAAAATAGCTCCACCTAATGTACCAGGTAACAAATGTAAAAATTCAAACCCTTTAATATTCAAAATAAAAGAAATTAAAGAGAGAAAAGAACTCATTAAACCAGCACAAACTATTAGATCATTTTTTTCAATAAAAAAACTGTTCATAAATATTGTATTTATTACTGATTTTGAAAAGTTATCACCAAATATTATGTTTGAACCTCCACCACATAGTATATATCCCGTGTTATAAACTCTTTTTATAGCATCAATAAATTCTCCAATATTTTTAGGAAAAAAAACATTTAAAGTATTTTGCCCAAGCCTCATGGTGTTTAAATATTTTGATAACAATTTTTTACTCATTTATGTGAAAATACATTTATTCTTTTTTTTTTCAACTCTGATAAATAAAATAAATTTGAAATTTTTTTTTATTAATGTATTTTTATTATTAGTAACATCTTTAATAAAATAGAAATAATTTAATTATATCTTAATAAAATTAAAGTATATATGAATTTTATTTATAATTTTAAATTAAATTATCTTTTTTTAGCTTTAGATGTTGAACTTAAACCTGCAGATACAAAAAGCATTTTAATATTTTTAATTATTATAACATTGGTTTTCTTAATAATATTTTTATTTGGAAAACTTAAAAATTCAAAACAGTTTCAAACATTTCTAAAATTAAGATCTAAAGATTTTAAGGTTTTTTTTGATTTTTTTAAAGAAAAAGGGTTTACTCCCCCTGAAATAAATATAATGTTTAAATACTTAGATCAAAGTCCATATCCCAACCCCTTTGTTCTTGCTTCAAAAAAATCAAATATTGAATCTTTTATTAACAAAATTTTAAACTATATACCATCAATACCAGTTGATGTTTTATCAAATGTAGATAAAGAAAAAGAAAAAAATATATGTTACAATATTTTAAACAAGCTTGATTTTATTTATAGTAAAACTCAACCTTTAACATCAACTAGAGGTATTCCTGTTGGAAAAAAAGTTAGAATTTTTATAAAAGAATATGGTTACTTTTATACGGAAGTTATATTAAATGTAGAAGGTGGGCTAATTGTTTCTAAACCTCCAAGAGAAGACATTAAAGATTGGCTTAAACCTGTAACTGTATTTTTCTTTTTAGATAATGATGCAGGATACTCTTTTAACTCAACTATTGAAGAAGAAATCTCAGAAAAGCATTTAAAAGGACTTTTTATTAAACACACTGATTTACTAACAAGATACCAAAAAAGAAAATTTTTAAGAAAAGAAGCACAGTTTTACATAACTTATTCATTTGCCTATCAAAAAGTGTCACCTGATAATAAAACTAAAATTATTATTGACACTGCCGAATATGATGGAACAGTTATAGATATTTCAGCTGGTGGAGTTAGCTTTGAAACAATGAAGGAATCAAAAGCAAACCAACTTATAAAGTTAACTATTTACATGCAAAGAAACAACATTAATGCAATTGGTAAAATTATTAGAGTTACAAAAAAGAATAATAAATATATATATTATGTTAAATTTATTAAAATATCACCACAAGAACAAAATTTAATTCATGAGTATATTTTCACAAGTAAAGCTAGGAAGGTTTAAATAATTTTTATGATAAAAAGGATACTTTATATTGAAGATAACTATTACAATATTTTACTTGTAAAGAAAATACTTGAGAAAGAAGGGTTCTCATTCTATGAGGCAAAAGATGGAATTTCTGGTATAGAACTTGCAAAAAGAATTAAACCTGATCTTATACTAATGGATATCAATTTACCAGACCTTTCTGGTTTAGAAGTAACAACAAGAATTAGGTCGATACCAGAATTACAAAATGTAAAAATAATTGCCTTAACTGCTGATATATCTGAAGGTTCAAGAGAAAAATCATTAGTAGCAGGATGTGATGGTTTTATTTCAAAGCCAATAAATAAAAATTTTATAAATCAATTGTTTAAATACCTTACCGGTGAAAAGGATGAGATTGGGGACAAAGACGAACAAATAAAGTATTTAAAAGAATATTCAATAAGTTTAGTTGAAAAATTAGAAAACAAAATTAAAGAATTAACTAAAGCAAATGAAGAACTTGAGAAATCATACAAGGTTTTACAAAATATTAACAAAAAACTACTTTATTTAAATAAGATGGAAGAAAATTTTATATCAATATCCTCCCATGAGCTAAGAACACCTATAGTAGTCTTAAAAGGATTCATAGACTTAGCTGTGGATGGTTCGTTCGGTGAAATATCTCCAAAACTTTCCGAAATATTAAAAATATGTCAAAATAATATAGATAAATTAATTTCTATAGTGGAAGATATAACTGATTTTGCAAGACTTAGAACATCTAATATCAAAATAAATGTTAATGAAATTAATATTGAAGAATTTTTATCGACAATTGCAAAGGAATATAAATCAATTTTTGAATCAAGAAATTTAAAATTCTCTTATATTATAAACTCATCAACTAAAATAATTTATGCCGACAAAGAACTTCTTTTCCAAGCAATTCATAACTACATATCAAATGCCATTAGAAATACACCTGATTTTGGAGAAATAATTTTAGGATTTGAAGAGAATGACAATGAATATATATTTTATGTAAAAGATACTGGAATTGGAATTGAACAACAATATTTAGAAAAAATATTTGAAAAATTTTTTGTTATAAGAGAAGCAACTCATCATTTTTCTGGAAATTTTGAATTTATGGCAGGAGGAAAAGGGCTAGGTCTTGCAATTGTTAAAAATATTGCAAAAATACATGAAGGTAAATCTTGGGCTGTATCAGAAGGCTTAGGGAAGGGATCAACATTTTATCTTACTATTTCAAAAAACTTTAAGAAAATTGCAGGTCAAGTATCAATTCAAGTATCTGAAAAAAGATTAATATATATTATTAATTATAAAGAAAATATAAAACCATATATATCATCCATCTTTGAAGAATTATTTTTCGATTATGATTATTTTAAATCTAATATTGATAATCTTGAATCACCTTTGTTCGTATTAATGGATATTTCTGAAATAAATTTTGAGGATATTAAACTAACAATAAATAAAATTAAAAGCAACCTTAACTACTCTGATGTTCCTATTATTGTTGTAGATAAAGAAGAAAACATATTAAAAAAAGGTGAACTTTTTTCACTAGGAGTTGAAGAGTATTTAATCAAACCTATAGATAAAAATAAAATAAACTCTATTATTTCAAGTTTAATTTAAAATCAAAGTTAATTTTGATTATTTCTTTTGGAAATTTTCTCTTTAATAATATTTCTTTTTAAAATCAAATATTGAATAATATTATTAATATCAGTTTCTTTATTTAAATATTCTTTAATTTCTTTAGATTCAGGAATATTTTTTAATAATTTATGAGCTATTTTTCTATATAATAAAATATTATTTTTTCTTTCATTTTCCGGCAATAATTCAATTTTTTTGTATAATCCTATTAAAATAGCAATATTTTGTAAAAAAATATTATTGAACCAGAATATTGGAATTTTCTTATAATTAAAATTTTTTAAATTTGAATTATTACTATTTCCATAATAAAATAAGTTTGAAGATCTAACATTTTCTAAATATAATTTTATTCTCCAAAAAATAAATGGATCTGATAAAGAAGCTCTTCCTATCATTATACCATAAGGGTTATATTTATTAATTATAAAATAAGCTTTTTCTTTTGAATCAATATCTCCATTAAAAATAAATCTAACCTTTTGATCATTAATTATATTTCTATATTTATCCTGTATCAATTGAATATATGAATAATCAACATCTCCTCCAAACAACATAGATGCTGTTCTTAAATGAATAGTAATAAATGAAACCCCAGACTCAATAATCGAATCTAATAACTCAAATATTTGAATTTTGTCAAATCCAAGTCTCATTTTAACTGATACAGGTTTTTCAATACTTCCTTTAACAGATTTAATTATTCTATAAAGATATTCTGGTTCTTTTAATAAAAATGATCCACCTCCTGATTTAATAATCTTTTTAACTGAGCAACCTGCATTTATATCTATACCATCACAATATTCTGATAAAAGCTCAGAAGTTAAAGAAAAATTATCTCCATATTTACCAAAAATTTGAATTATATATTTAAAATCTTTTTTATTAAAAATAAAATTTAATCTATCTCTATTTTTAATAATTTCATTTACATTAAACATTTCAGAATATATATAATCTGCTCCACCAATATGAAGATAATAAATAAAATTGTCATTAGTAAATCCAGCCATTGGAGCTGAATAAAGTTTTGTTGAAAATTGAGAAAACATTTTTTACTATTTGCTCCTTTAATATATTTTCACTAATTTTTTTTAGTTCACTACAATATTTATAAGTATAAATAATATTTACCGGAACATTTTTTTCTCCTCTCTTTGGAACTGGAGTTAAAAATGGGGAATCTGTTTCAACTAGTATTTTATCGAGTGGCAAATAAATAAAGGCATCTTTTAAATTTCTTGCTTTGGGATATGTTATATTGCCTGCAAAAGAATAATAAAGTTCAAGATTCAATTTTTCAAATTTTTTTATAGTTTCTATATCACCTGAAAAACAATGGAAGATAATTTTATTATTAAATATTTCTATATTATCTTTAATTAAAACATATAAATCATCAAAACTATCTCTAATATGTAAAATAAGTGGTAAATCTAATTTTTTTGCCTCTTCTACTTGAATTAAAAAAATCTCTTTTTGAACTTTAGAACTATTTTTATTCCAATAATAATCAAGACCAACTTCACCTATTCCAATAATTTTATTTTTATACAATTTGAAAAAATTATTAATATTTTCAACTAAATAATTCTTTAATTTTTGACTACTTATTTTATTTACATCCAAATTTAATTTTTCCAAAGTATTAATGTCATTAGGTGACAAGCCAATAGTATAATAAATTGAGTTAATATTTCTAAATTTCTCAGAAAATTTTTTAAACTGTGAAAAATTAATAGAAACATTAAAAATTAAATTAATATTTGATCCTTTACATTCATTTATTAATGCTATAATATCATCATAATTATTAGATATAATGTCTAGATGAGCATGTGTATCAATATAAAAATTATAATTTTCCATATTAATTTTTTAAATTAGATTGACTTTTTTAAAAAAAATATTAAAAATTTATCTATAAACAAAATGATTTAAATTATTTTTTTTTCAACTATCATTTCATATATGTTATTTTAATCGGAACAATGATATATTATAGGTTGAGGTTATTTAAAATGAAGACATATAAGGCATTAGAAAAAAAATTTTTTAACACTATTTATGAATTTTTCTTAAAAGTTAAATCAAAAACAGAATCAAAATGGAAAGAATTTATAAGGAAAGGTAATGAAAAACTTACCATAATGCTAATACCTCATAATCATAAAAAAATAAAAAATATTCATCTATCAAATTTTACCTTAGCATTTTTCATTATATTTATAATTATTATTATTATATTGGTGTTTATTTCGATTTCTAGACTTTCAATATATTCCCAAGAAGTTTCTGAATATAAAATTAAATTATTTAATGCTGAATCTGATTTTAAAAATTTAGCTGAAAAAACAAAAAATACCTATTTTGAAATTTTAAAACTATTTAATTTATATAGCAAAATATCTAAATCTTATAGACTTGGGCAATTTGAAGATGTTGAAAATGCTGGTGGAATTGAAATTAATCCAGATGAAATAGCAAATATTAGCAGTTTCGATCAAGCTAATAGCATATTTAATAAAACCTTGATTTTGCAAGGTTTTTATAAAGAGATTTATGATAGAAGGGAAGCACTTGCTAAAATGGCTCAATGGATTCCTTCGAGACATCCCTTCTATGATCAAAAAGCAATTATTACTTCTACATTTGGTACAAGAAGAGATCCATTTAATGGACTAATAAGATTCCATTCTGGCTTAGATTTAAATGGCGGTTATGGAGCTCCTATAGTTGCAACTGCCGATGGTATAGTTACATTTGCTGGTTCAAGAATGGGTTATGGTTTATGTATTATTATCTCTCATACTGATGGGAATAGAATAAATTATGGCTATTCAAGCCTCTATGGTCATTTATCTTACATAGCCGTTAGAAAGGATCAATATGTAAGAAAAGGACAAATAATTGGAAAACAAGGACAGACTGGAAGAGCAACAGGTTCTCATTTACATTATGAAATTCTAGTTAATGGTAACCCTATAAATCCTGCTATTTATTTATTTTTCTTTACAAATAATTTTTAATTTATTATTATTATTTTATTTTTATATAAAAAATTATAACAAATATCTATTTCATAATTATTTTTAAAAAAATAGTTCTATAATTTTTTCAAATGATTAATAGGAGCAAATTATGGAAGCTACAAAACAGTTATCTCTTAAAAATATTCAATCTGATAATGTCATAAGTAACTTTATCTTTGAAAATACTAAATTAAAAGGTGAATTTGAATTAAATACAGTATTAAGAATTGATGGTGAATTTAGTGGAAAAATAAAATCAACTTCTAAAGTCATCATTGGTACTAAAGGTAAAGCTTTTTGTGATATTGAGGCAGATATTATTGAAATAGGTGGAGAGTTTATCGGCAATATTATTGCCAAAACTTTTGTTAAAGTATATTCTACTGGAAAAGTTACAGGTAATATAATTACTCCTAAGATCTTAATAGAAGAAGGTGTAAAATATAATGGTGAGATTAAAGTAAAAAAAACCAATGAAAAAAATATCTAATAATGAATAGAAAATTAATAAATATTATATTTGAAGGAATAGATAAAACTGGAAAATCAACTCAAGTGGATCTAGTTTATAACTTTTTGTCACAAAATTATAATAATTATGAAATAATTAAAACAAAAGAACCAGGTAATACAAAACTGGGGAAAAATATCAGAGATATTCTTTTAAGTAATGATTATAACATAAATATATTATCAGAATATTTTCTATTTATTTCAGATAGAATAGATAACATTTTTAATATAAAAAAAAGTATTGAAAAGATAGATAAAAAATTGATAATTTTGTATGATAGATCTCACTTTTCTACTTTTGCTTATCAAATATATCCTTTTATATATGAAAATAAAAATTATTTTAATATTTTAGACAATTTAAAACTAAAAAAAATAAAAGCTATTGATAAAAAAATTGGGAAGTTAATTTTTTCCATAATAAAACCAGATATTATATTTTATTTTGAAAAAAGAAATTTAATTAAAGAATTTAATGAAGATAGAATAGAAAGTAGAAAAGAAGATTATTTCAATATTGTTTTAGAAGGTTATAAAAAATCATTTAATTATTATTATAATTTTAATAAAAAGGTCATTAAGTTATTTTTTGAAGATGGTATAGAAAATAATTTTAATATTATAAAAAATAAAATCATTAAAATAATAAAATAGAATTTTAATAGTTAAAATTTGATTAATTTTAATATATATTATTAAAAAAGAACTGAAAGAGGACAAAAATTTATGATAAACAATTTAAATCCACTTTTAAACAATTTAAATAAAAAACAACAAAATAACACTGATAATATTAAAAATAAAAGCAAAACAAAAATAAATTATAAAGAAGAAAATATTTCTAATAAAGATTTCTCTATTCTATTTAATGATATACTTTATGAAAATTTAATCGATGAATTTATTAATTATGAACCAGAAGAACTTATTAAAGAAATTATAAAAAAAGGCAATGATTTTCTGAGTAATAGAAATGAAGATACTTTAGAAGAATATAAACATTTTTTAGGAGGCTTTTTAGCATTAACTATAAACAAATCTTTAAGATTAAAAATTATTAAAGATAAAAAGAAATTTAATGAAATTTCTGAAAAATATTATTTATTAGTAAATACTATAAATGAAAAATATTTAGCTTTACTTAACTCTTTTTTATTATCGCAACAACAAATATTTAAAGTTATTAAAGAAATTGAGGGGATTCTCCTAAATATAAAAATTTAAATTCAAAAATTTTTTATTAAAAAATAAAAATAATTTTAATCCATAATATGAAATAGAGAGGATAGTAATGGAAATAAATTTAGAAAACTCTATATATTATTTATATAAGTGTAAAATTATTCATAATAATACAACTTACTTTTACTTTTCAAATGAAAAATTTAACATCAATTTCAATGAGATAGTTAAAGTTGAATCAAAACATGGTCTTGACCTAGCCTATTTTATTAATTTTGAAAGAGAAATAACAAAAGATGAACTAGATAACCTAAAAAATGTTGAGCCCCATACAAAAATAGCTGAAGAAATCGATGAAAGTTTACTTTCAAACTCTGATTCTATTAATATTGATTTTAATATGTTAGAAAAAAAAGAAGAGATTAATCTTAATGAAGAAAGTGAGCCAAGTTTTTTTAAAATAGATGGAATTCTAATTGGAGTTGCTAGCCAAGAAGATTTAAATAAATTTTACTTATATAGAGAAAAGGCTAAAGAAGCTATAAACATTTTTAAAAAGGAAATAGAAAAGTTTAATTTAAAAATGAAACCTATAAATGCACACTATTTCTTAGATGATAAAAAAATTATTTTTTATTTTATTTCAGATGGTAGAGTTGACTTTAGAGAATTAGTAAAATCTATGGCAAGTATTTTTAAAAAAAGAATTGAACTCCATCAAATTGGGGTAAGAGATGAAGCTCGATTTATAGGTGGATTTGGAATCTGTGGGAGAAAAATCTGCTGTAACTCTTTTTTACATTGTCTTAAACCTATTTCAATTAAAATGGCAAAAATTCAGAATGCCCCCCTCAATACTTTAAAAATATCAGGATATTGCGGAAGACTACTATGTTGTCTTTCATATGAGTACAAAAATTATGAAGAAATAAAAAAATTCTATCCTGAAGAAGGAACTATTGTTAAATTTGAAGGAAAGAATTGTATACTTTACGAAATAAATATTATAAAAAAATCTATTAAATTAAAAACTCAAGATAATAACTTTATCAAATTAAAACTTGAAAATTTTAAATTTATTCAGGATAATATTGGGAACATTATAATAACAAATTATTCATTTTATTAAATTAAAAATTAACTTATATTAAATTTGAATATAATAATAATAAAACTCAAATTAAATAAAATTAATAAATTCTATAACTAATTTACTTTTAATTAAAAAATCATAAAAATATTATAAAAAAATTGGGAAGCATCCAAATTGCTTCCCAATTTTTTATTTTATTTCAATTAAAAATAATTTTTTATTATTAAAATCTTAATTATTATTGATTTGAACCTACAGTAATTGCATGATCAACAGTTGGTGGTGTATTATCTACTACAACTTTAATTTCAATCATTTCCGATACATTATTTACAAAATCTATCGCTTGAACTACTATAGAGTGATCCCCTTCAGATGCAAAATTTATTTCTCCAGAATATGGTAAAAATTCTTTACCATCAATTGATACAAGAATTATTTTAACCCCAGAATCTTTATCAAAAGCTTCTATAGAAAATTTAGTTTGAGAAGTAACTATCAATTTATTGTCCTTTTTGATATTAGGACCTATAACATTAATTTTAACAGAAGGTGCTGTATTATCAACTATAAAACTATAAACATAAATATCAGAAAAATTACCTACATTATCTATAGAATAATATTTAATAACAAAACTTCCACCCTGATCAAATTTAATTGGATCTTTATATTCAGTAAATTGCCCATCATTTATAGAATAAAAGATTGATTTAACTCCTGAATATTTATCAAATCCATAAAAATAGAATTGATAATTTGCAGGTATGTAATTTAAACCTCTCCATTCATAAATAGAAGAAGAAGGAATTAATTGTATAACTGGAGCTGAACCATCAACACAAAAAACTATTGTTTTTGAAAAGATTACATTACCAAGTTTATCATAAGCTCTATATATTAAAGTATAGATTCCTTCAACTGTAAACTTAATAGGCTCAGTATATTTAACAAAACCTTTTTCATTTATAGAATATTCAATATAATCAACACCTGCAATTTGGTCTTGAGCATCAATTTTAAAAATAGAATTTAATGGTAAATAAACCATTTTTTCAGTTTCATAAATTTTATAATTTTGTTGAACAATTTTATTTTGTTCAGTAGTAGTAGGTTTAACAGGAGCTTGAGAAGATGAACTTGAACCAGCTTGTTGTGTCATGCTTCCTTCTTGAGAAAATAGTAAAAATGGAAATAAAATAAAAATTACAATTATTATAAATATTTTTTTATTCATATTTTCCTCCACAATTTTTTTATTTATTTAATATTAAATTTAATATTAGTCAACTTTTTATTTTAAATTTTATTAATTTTTAATAATTTTTATTAAATAATTTTAACAACATTCATGTGTTTTCGTTTTTAAAAATAAATAAAAATTTTTTATATATCAACTTCTAAAATTAAAAACATTCTTTACTTTTTGAAACAATTTTATTTAAAAAAATTATTAATAATTGAATATTCTTTAATTTTTTTTATAATCAAAAAAAGGTAAAAAGGAGGATAGCTTGAAAATTTGGGTTAAATCTCTAATTGCTCTAATCTTAGGAATTACTTTAGGAATATTTTTACCTTCTGTGAGTTTTATAAATGATTTTTTTAAATTAATTGAAAACCTATTTTTTAAATTTTTATTATTTTTATCAAAACCTATGATATTTATATCATTAATAATAGCTTTTTACAAAGTTAAAGAAAATAATAAAATTTATAAAATATTTACAATATTTTTTCCTATAACTATCGGTTTTGCTATTTTTGCCTTAATTCAATCTAGTTTGTTTGGCTTTTTATTAAAACCAGGTGAAGGGTTAAAGGTTTTTGAAGCTAAAGTTACTTCAGATATATTTACACCTATATATAAAAATATGACATCAATTCATAGAATTATCCCTGAAACATTTTCTGATGTAATAGGACTTAATCCTGCCTCCATAATACCAACTATATTAATATCATTGATATTTGGAGTTTCCCTTATTTATGCAGTTAAAAGAGGTCAAATTTTATTTAATTTAATTCAAGCTGTAGATGAAGTATTAAGTTATATTTCCCTTTTTTCTATTGAAATTTTTTCTTTTATAATTTTCTTTTCAACATACAATTTAGTAAAAGAAATTATTTCAACCCAATATTTATTATACCTTATAAAATACATTATTATATTTATCTTTGCTCTATTTATTCAGAGTTATCTTTTACCTTTTATTCTTGTATTTTCAATAACCAAAACAAATCCTGTTTTATTTTTTAAATCTATTCTTGGAGCACAATTTTCAGCTTTTGCACTTGGTTCTGTTTATCCAAATTATTCAAATATATATTATCATACCCATAAAAATTTAGGAATAGATGAAAACTTTTCATCAATTTTTTCTTCTCTCGGGGTAGCATTTAACATTGATGGTGCTATAATTTTTACAACTTTATCTTTCTCTTTTTTCTATCAATTATTCAAAGTTTCTTTTATTTCATATTTTGAATTTTTAGGTATACTGCTTATACTAATTCCAGTTATGTTCATAAAAGACAGCTATGTTTTCCCAGAGCTACCAATCTTAATGTTCCTTCTAAATAAAGTTGGCGTTATTCCTTTGGAAACTGTTGGGTTAATATATATAGGATTTTTCTTAATTAAAAGATTTTCATGTTTTATTACTACTACATCTATAATTACTATTAACTATTTAATAGCTAATAAATTTTTTAATCAAGGGTATATAAAATCATATAAAGAGCAAATTTAGTATAAAAAAATGATTTTTTCTTATCATTATTTATTCTAAACCTATTTTTTCTTTAAGTTTTTATATTTTTCATGTCTTTTTTCTCTCATGTTATCCTTTGGAATTAATGAGATCTGTTCTCCATTTAATAATTTAGCAATTCCATCTTTAGAAAGTAATTCTTCTTTTAAATATTTTTCGTTCCCCTTCAATTCTTTTTCCTCATAAAAAGGTTCTGTATAAGTAGTTATAAATCCTTCATAATTTCTTAAAATTACTTTTTCAGGTGACATAGAAATTAAATAATTTGGCATAACAGGAATCTTCCCACCACCACCAGGAGCATCTACAACAAAAGTTGGAACAGCAAAACCTGTTGTATGTCCTCGCATATTTTCAATAATTTCGATACCTTTAGAAACCTTAGTTCTAAAATGTTTAATACCTTGAGAAAGATCACATTGGTAAATATAATAAGGTCT
This sequence comes from Spirochaetota bacterium, assembly GCA_026415295.1. Taxonomy (NCBI): domain Bacteria; kingdom Pseudomonadati; phylum Spirochaetota; species Spirochaetota bacterium. Next base: position 60,208 of record JAOAHJ010000020.1, read on the forward strand.
TACTCTAATTTTGAGCAACAATTGCATTAATCTTTTCATTAATTTTGCATCATCATTTATTCCCCTTAATAATACAGTTTGATTACCTAAAGGAATACCAGCATCTGCTAATTTTTCACAAGCTTTTTTTGATTCTTCTGTTATTTCTTGAGGATGATTAAAATGAGTATTTAAATAAATTGGATGGTATTTTTTTAGCATATTCACCAAGTTGTCAGTAATTCGCATGGGTAAAACAACAGGAGTCCTTGAACCTATCCTAATTATTTCTACATGGTCAATTTCTCTTATAGATTTTATAATTTTTTCAAGTTTTTCATCTGATAATGTTAAAGGATCTCCACCAGATATCAAAACATCTCTTACTTCTTTTGTTTCTTTTATATATTTTATTGCTCCTTCTATAAGATTATCTGGAGCAGGTTTATCAGTTTGACCAGCCATTCTTCTTCTAGTGCAATGCCTACAATACATAGAACACTGATCTGTAACTAAAAATAGAACTCTATCAGGATATCTATGGGTTATTAAAGGAACAGGTGAGTCTATATCTTCATGTAATGGATCAGACATATCATTTAAAGAAATTTCAGTTTCATGAACAGTAGGAACTGCCTGTTTATATATTGGGTCTTCTTCCATATTTTCATTGCTTATAAGAGATAAATAGTAAGGAGTAATAGCCATTCTTAATATTTTTAAATAATTAGAAATCTCCTGGCTTTTTGATTTATCAAAACCTAATATTTCTCCTAATTGAAAAGGATCTGTTACTCTATTAGCTATCTGCCATCTCCAATCATACCAATCATTATCTGAAACTTTAGCCCAATAACTATGTTTTATCATATTATAAACCTCCTCTTATTTTAAAATTTAATAAATTATTATATTTTTTAAATTAAAAAACTTAATTTTTTAAATAAACTAAGAAAACTTCCCTTTATTTTTTATTCTTTTTAATTTTTTACGGTTTAACTATTAAAGTATCTTTTTCTTCCTGACCTTTTGATATAATGTAAATAGGAATATTCAAATATTTTTCTAGAAAATTAATAAAATTAGAAAAACTTATATCTTCTATAGAATTAAATCCTTTAAACTCCAAATATTGAGGTTCATAACTTTCTAAACTATTAACTGGGAAAAATTCTATGATCTCCCCTGTAAATTTATTTTTATAACTAGTACAAACTAAAAACTTTTCCAACCCAAAAAATATGTCTATTTTTGTTAAAATTAATTTTGTTATTCCACATATCATACTATTGTATTTTATTTGAGAAAGATCAAGCCAGCCACATTTTCTTAATCTACCAGTTGTAGAACCATATTCAAAACCTTTTTTCTGAATCATTTCCTCAACTTCTTTCTCCATCTCAACTGGAAATGGCCCTTCACCAACTCTTGTTGTATATATTTTAAAAATACCAAAAACATCTTTTATATAATGAAAGGGAACTCCACTTCCAACTAGAGAATAAGAACTTATTGTATTTGAAGAAGTTACATAAGGGTATGTGCCAAAATCTATATCAAGAGAAACACCTTGAGCCCCTTCAAATAAAATTTTTTTTCCTTTGTTAAGTGATTCATTTAAAAAGTATTCCGTATTTTTTACAAACTTTATGAGTTTATTTTTATAATTGTTTATAAACTCTAAATTAAATTTAAATTCATCAGAGAATCTATCAAATCCAAAAAAATCCATTAATATTTCAAATTTTTCTAATAATTTATTACTAAATAAATCTGAAAGTTTTAATCCAACTCTTACTATTTTAGTTTCGTAAGCTGGGCCTATACCTCTTTTAGTTGTACCTATAGGATTTTTATTTTCTCTTAAAGAATCCATTTTTTTATGAACAGGTAAAACAATAGATGCTTTATCTGAAATAAAAATTCTTTCTTCTATATCTTTTGTATAGTTTTTCAATTTATTAATTTCATCAAAAAATACTTCAGGATCAAAAACAACCCCATTCCCAATTACAGCAATAGAATTTTCATTGAGTATTGATGATGGAATGAGATGAAAAACAAATTTTTCACCTTTTTTATAAACAGTATGGCCAGCATTTGCCCCACCCTGAAACCTTACAACTATATCATATCTTTTAGATAAAAAATCAACTATTTTCGCCTTGCCTTCATCACCCCATTGAAGACCTACAACAATATCAGCAAATCCTTTCATTTTAGAACCTTCCAAATATTTTTATAATTTTCTATCTATTGCATTATTGCAATATAATGAAACTTTATTGAAATTCTATCATTAAATTAATCTCTATTCATATATAATATTCATTATTAAATTATAATTAGTATAAACAATTTTATTGTTTTCAATTTTAAATATATTTTTATAAGTTCTATTCTCAATGTAATTACAACCAAAATAAGCACCTTTATATGTAGTATTGAGAATGTTTCTAACTACTATATAATATTCACCTGCTTCAAGCTTATTTTCAGGAAATGTAAACTGAACATATAATTCATCTAAATTATTTGAGCCAAAAGATATATTAGTAGTACTCCTATAATAAGATGTTAAAACAGGGGTTTTAGAAATTTCTCCATTAATATTCTTGTATATAAATATTTGTATTCTGCCCTCACCACTTAACCTAATCATTGGAATATCAATTCTTTTTATCTTAATATCCTTTGAAAATAATATTGGTTGATAATAATTTTTGTTTTCAAAAGGAATTTCTAAATAGTTGTTTCTGTTTTTAATAATAATATTATTTGTGGAAACTTTTTTATCATATTTAATAAACTGTAAAGCACCTTTTGGAATAATTATATCTACAATATCATTAAATAAATTTTTAATATAATCTGGAATAAAAATAATTGACTCAAAATTATCTGAAATAGTACTCTTTGAAGATAAAAAATTATCGTTTATATTTTCAATATTAATTGCAAAATCTTCAAAAAATTTAGAAGTTTTAATATCTGTTTCATAATTAAAATAAGGCATATCAACAAAATCTAGGGAAACACCAATTTTTATATAGGGTCTTGTTGGATAGATATAATATTCGAATGGATCAAAAGGAACCCATCCATAGGAAGGAAAATATACTTCGATTAATGTATATAGCCCTTTTTCATACTTTAATTCAACATCAATATTTTTTGAATATTTTCTTTCTATAGGTAAAGAATAAGCAATAACAGCTCTACAAGGGATAGACATACTTCTTAATATAGCAAGAATAAGATGCATTATACCTTCTCTATTACCTTCTCTATTTAAAAGTACATTTTCAGCATTATAATTGTCATAACCCCCATTAAAATCAATCTCTTTTCTTATCCATCTTAAAAGATTAAATATTATTAAGAACTGATTTTGTGATGTTTTTAAAAATTGTTTAGCAAGATAATTAAATTCATCAACATTTAATGGTACATTATCAGTTGATTCATTTATATAAATAAGTAGATCAGGTGAAAGATTATTTCTCAAATCATTTACAGTGTCATCAAATTTATAATCACCATTTTTAATCTCTAATAAACCATTAAAATTAAATTCAACTGTTGAAGAATTAATATTTCTCCATTCCATTTCAAGAATTTTGTTACCAAATTTATCTTGATAAATATTTTGTGCTTTATAATTTTCTGGAGAAAAATAGAATCTCATATTTGAATCAGGAATTATTTGAGATATAAAAGTGCTTTCATTCGTTTGAGGTAAAAGCATCTTTAATCTGTAATACTTTGATCCTTTTAAATTACTAACATTCTTATTTGAATAAATTGAGAAATTTATCTTTGTTTGTGATTCATTACCAATATACATTAAAAAAGAATTAAAAATAAAGAAAAAAATTATTAAACAAATTAAAATAAATTTTTTTATATTATAATTCATTTTATACCCTATAAAATTTAATTTCTTTGACAAATTTTATATAATAAAAATATTTTTTCAATTTAAATTATTAATAAGCAGAAAAATAGTATTGAATTTTTGCAAAATAAATATAAAATACTTATTGAAATTATAAAATATATTTTTAAATTAAATTTTTTTAAAAGGAGAAAATATGAGTTACATAAGTGATATTATTGCTAGAGAAATATTAGACTCAAGAGGAAACCCTACAATAGAGGTAGAAGTTATTTTAGAAAGTGGAATAATAGGTAGAGCAGCAATACCATCTGGTGCTTCTACAGGTGAATTTGAAGCTGTTGAACTAAGAGATGGAGATAAAAATAGATATCAAGGAAAAGGTGTTTTGAATGCTGTTAAAAATGTTAATGAAATAATTAAAAATGAATTAATTGGAGAATTTATTTTTGACCAAGTTTATATAGACAAAAAACTTATAGAATTAGACGGAACAAAAAATAAATCAAAACTTGGTGCTAATGCAATCTTAGGTGTTTCTCTTGCTTGTGCAAAAGCTGCAGCAAATGAGCTATCTTTACCTTTATTTAGATATATAGGTGGAACAAATGCAAAAGTTTTACCTGTACCAATGATGAACATATTAAACGGTGGGAAACATGCTGATAATAATGTTGATTTACAAGAATTTATGATTATGCCAGTGTCAGCAAAATCTTTTAGAGAAGCTATAAGGATGGGAACTGAAGTTTTTCATTCTCTCAAATCAGTTCTCCATAATATGGGACTTTCTACTTCAGTTGGAGATGAAGGAGGTTTTGCCCCAAATCTTAAATCAAACAGAGAAGCTTTAGAAGTTATTATGAAAGCTATTGAAAAAGCTGGTTATAAAGCTGGAAAAGATATTTTTATTGCTTTAGACCCAGCATCTTCTTCATTTTATGAAGAAGGGAAGTATGTTCTCAAAGGAGAAGGAAATAAGAAACTTTCAACAGATGAAATGATAGAATTTTATCTTTCTTTAATCAAAGATTTTCCAATAATATCAATAGAAGATGGTCTTTCAGAGGAAGATTGGGATGGTTTTATAAAAATAACTTCTAAAGTTGGTGATAAAGTTCAAATTGTAGGTGATGATCTCTTTGTAACTAACGTTGAAAGAATTAAAAAAGGAATAGAATTAAAAGCAGCAAACTCTGTTTTAATAAAACTTAATCAAATAGGAACTTTAACAGAAACACTTGATGCTATAGAAATGGCTCACAAAGCTAATTGGACTGCTGTTGTATCCCACAGATCTGGTGAGACTGCTGATGCAACAATTGCTCATTTAGCTGTAGCGTTAAATACTGGATTTATTAAAACCGGTTCAGCATGTAGAATAGATAGAATTGAAAAATATAACGAATTAATAAGAATTGAAGAACAATTAGGTGATAGTGCTATTTTTAGAGGATTAGATGGATTTTTTAATTTAAAAAAATAAAAATTTATTAAAAAAGGCTGTCTATAAAGACAGCCTTTTTTTACTTTTTATTTTCCTGAAATTGATAGCTCTTCTATTAATAAGGCTGGACTAGAAAATGGCACATAATTATCAGTTCTTCTATCATCGGCCTTATCAACAATATTTTTTATTAATTCAAAAAAATTACCTGCAATAGTAAAATTTTTTAGTGGTATAGTTTTTTGACCATTCTCAATTAAAAATCCCTTTGAAGCTAGAGAAAAGTCCCCAGAAACTTTATCAATTCCTGCATGTAGACCTTCTATATTGGTAACAAAAATTCCCTTATTTATAGAAGAAATTAATTTATCTAAATCCTTTTCTCCATTTGGGATGTAAGGGTTTAGAATAGATATTGTTATTGGTGAAGATAGTCCATACCTATAAGCCCTACCATTTGACTTTTGACCATCTTTTTTTGCTGTATATAAATTATAAAGTGGGGTAGTAAAAATACCTTTATCAAAAATTGTTATAACTTCTGTTTTTACACCTTCAAGATCAAAATTAGCAAGATTAAGGCCATCTTTATATGGATCATCTATAATAGTTAAAATATCTGATCCAATTTTTTCTCCAATTTTACCAGCAAGCTTTGACTTACCTTTTTGAATTTCATCAGCATAAACTATTGGCATAAATACAGAAAAAAGAGAAGAAGCAACCTCATTTGAAAATATTGTAGTATACTTGCCAGATTCAATTTCAGTTGCCCCAAGTAATTCTATTCCTTTTTCAACAGCATTTTTTGCTATCTGATCTAAATTAAGATTTCTAATAGATTTTGATCCTTTAAAATACATAGAAACTTGTGTATCTTTTCCATCTGAAACAATCAAATAAACAAATCCATAATATATTGATGATTTCTCATGCTTACTAAGTCCAAAACTATTACATATAAATAATTCTGATTCATGTGATTCTAAAACTGATTGAACAACATTTACAACTCTTCTATCAAGATCATAACACATTTTCTCTAAATTCATAACCATCTCTTTTTTCTTTTCAACATCCACCTCTTTAGATTTGTAATCAAAATGGATATCAGTTTCAAATTTCTCATCAGATTCATAAAGAGAATTAAACTCATCATCTGGAACAAAGTTTGAATTTTCTGAAGAGTTTAATATGCATGTTTTTATATCATCCTCACTAACTTTTTCAGTAAAAGACATTCCAATTTTCTTTCCATTTAATACTCTAGAAGATACCCCAGATGTTATCGATTCTGAATAACTTGATATTTGACCTTTAAATGCAACTATACTTTGATTTAAATTATTTATATAGGTCAATTCAACTTTCTCTCCTTTTTTTGAATAATCTTTAACAATTTGAAATATTTTATCTTTCATTTTTTGCCCCTTAATTTTTTATTGTTTTATCTAATAATTTTAATCTTATTTAATCAAATTATTGAAATATTGTTAAAATTTTATCTACCACCAACTACAAGCCCTTGTACTCTTATTGCTGGTTGCCCTACATTTGCTGGAATGCTACCAGAAAAAGATCCACACATGCCTGTTCCAAATTCAAGATTATCAGCAACCATATCTATATTTTTAATTATTTCACTTCCTTTTCCAATTAATGAAGCATTCTTAACAGGTCTATCTATTTTACCATTTTTTATAAGATAAGCCTCAGAAACAGCAAAATTAAAATCAGTAGTTGGAGGATTTACCGATCCACCACCCATTTTTTTACAATAAAGGCCATAATCAATAGAAGAAATAAGTTCCTCAAATTTATATTTACCAGGAGCAATGTAAGTATTTGACATTCTTGAAGTTGGAGCAAACTTATAAGACTCTCTTCTTCCACAACCATTAGGTTGAGATTTCATTTTAATAGCTCCAAGTTTATCTACTAAATAAGATTTTAAATAACCATTTTCTATTAAAATGTTCTTTTGAGTTCTATTTCCTTCATCATCGTAATAATTTGAACCCCATTCATTTGGAATAGTTCCATCATCTATAGCAGTAACACAGTCACTTGCTATCTTTTCTCCGAGTTTCCCAGTAAATACTGAAGCATTATCAGCTACTGAAGTTGCTTCAAGAGCATGCCCACAAGCTTCATGAAAAATAACTCCACCAAACTCATTATCAATAACTACAGGGAGTTTACCTTTTGGTGCATAGTCTGCTTCTAACATTACTGTAGCAATTCTCGCTGACTCTCTGGCTATATTCTCTGGGGTATACTTATCAAAAAATTCAAAACCTAAAGCTTTTCCTGGAGCATAAAATCCA
>JAOAHJ010000021.1 GCA_026415295.1 Spirochaetota bacterium
CTACATAACAGGTTGGACAAAAGGAAATATTGATAATATTTCTAAAACTGGAATTCAAGATATATTCTTAGTTAAATATAATTCTTCAGGCATTAAGCAATGGACTAAATTAATGGGAGTTTTTGGGAGTGAATCTACAGGTAGATCTATAGCAATCAGCACCTCTGGAATTATTTCTTTAGGTGGTTTTACAAGTGGTAATCTTGATGGGCAACCCAAAACTGGCGATAATGATTTATTTATTACAAACAGACTTTCACCATAATAGTAGTTTATTTAACTTATTATCATAATTTTATATTTTTTTATTATTTCTATTCTATTTAACAATCTTTTTTGATATTTTATTTTATTATATAATCTTTGTTATTTATTTAATAATAATTTATTTTACATTAATATTTAATTTATCATAATTTTTATCTATATTTATTTTTATCAAAATATTTTTCAAACTATTTTTTATTGAATTTATTTTTTTTTTGATATATAATTATATAATAAATTAAAATATATTATAATTTTAATTAATATTAAAATATTAAAAGGAATTATTTATGAAAAAAATAGTATTTTTTTTGTTACTTTTCTTTTCTTTATTTTTAATAATAAATTGTCATCCACCTTCTCTCTACAATACTAATAACAACAATACTCCTCAATCTTCAATTACTAAATGAAAAAGACTACTAGGAGCAAATGGAGCTAATACAGAAGCACGTGGAATAGCAATAGACTCATCAAATAATATCTATGTTTGTGGATATACAACTGGTAATCTTGATAATCAAACTATAACTGGAACCAAAGATTTATTTGTTACAAACAAAGTTTCTCCATAATAGTTTATTTAACTTATTATCATAATTTTATATTTTATTTATATTTTTTTATTATTTCTATTAACAAAAATATAAAAGATAAGTGGGAAAAAATCCACTTATTTTTTTTAATTTGAATTGATTTAATTATTTACATCAATTCATTTTTTTTAATACTTTATAATAAATTTATTTACATTTTAATTTTTATATCTATAATTATTAATAGAGAAAAAATAAATTTCGGGAGCTTTTTTATGACTGAAAAGAAAAAGCTTAAAGGTGTAAACTATTTTGCTTATGGTATTGGCGATATTTATGGTGGTGGTTCATTTTTAATTATAAACACACTTTTTTTGTTTTTTTTAACTGATATTGCTAAATTACCTCCAGTTTTAGCTGGTCTTGTTATCTTTTTCGGAAAATTTTGGGATGCTGTAACAGATCCAATAATGGGTTATATATCTGATAATACAAGGACCAAATTTGGAAGAAGAAGAATCTATTTTATAACAGGAATAATACCTGTTTTTATCACTTTTATTTTAATCTGGCTTAAAGTTGACTTTAATAATAATATCATTAATTTTCTTTATTATGCTTTTGCTTATATGTTTTTTTCAACTGCTTTTACTCTTGTTATGATTCCTTACTCAGCTTTAAATGCAGATATGACTGGAGAATATAAAGAAAGAACTAAACTTACCGGTTTTAGAATGTTTTTTTCTCAATTTTCATCTTTAATATGTGGAACTTTGCCAAAAATAATAATAAACAAAACAGGTGGTGGAGCTTCTGGCTTTTTAACAATGGCCATAATTTTTGGTATATTCTTTTCTGTTCCTTGGTTATTCGTTTTTTTAGGAACTTTTGAAGATGAAAATAGATATAAAGATCAAGAAACTCAAAAAGTATCTGAATTTTTTAAAGGTATACTTTCAGTTTTCAAGAACAAATCTTTCAGAATTCATATAGGAATGTACATTGCAGCATATGTTGCTATGGATTTTATAATGGCTTTATTCATATATTACTTACAAAAATATTTAAATAAACCATCTCTTTATGTCCCATGTATGGGAACAATATTGATAACACAAATTCTTTTTTTACCACTTTATGTATTTATAAGCAATAAATTTGGAAAAGGTGTAGCATTTAGAATTGGATTACCGTTGTGGGCATTAGGACTTATTATTTCATTCTTCTTAACACCTACATCTACAAATTTTATTGTTTTAATTGTTTGTTTTATAATTGGTGCTGGCTTATCAGCAGGAGTTTTTGTTCCTTATGCTATTTTACCTTCTGTTGTCGAAATCGATACTCTTATTACAACAAAAAATAGAGCAGGTTTATACTCAGGAGCTATGACTCTAATAAGAAAAACAGTTCAAGCTATTGCTTTAGCTTTAATAGGATTATATTTGCAACTTATTAAATATGATGCAAATGCAAAAACTCTTTCAAATGAAACTTTAAATGGAATTAAAGCTGGTTTTTTTCTATTTCCATTTATTCTTTTGTTTATTGGATTCTTAATAGGATTAAAGTTTAAAGTTACACCAAAAACTTTTGAAGTAATAAAAAATGAAATAGAAAGATTAAAAAAAGGAGATAAAAAAGAAAATACATCTGAAGAAAACAAAAAAATTTGTGAAACATTAACAGGTTTTTCTTTTGAAAAACTTTTTAATAAAGAAAACCTTAACATATAAAAAATTTAGTTTTTTTAATTTGAATTTATTTTATTTTTTATTTAATTTCTTTAAGTAATTTAATTTATTTATTTTCTTTTTTATTTTCTTTTACTTTATTTTAATTTTTTAATTTTATTTTATTTTAATTTTAATTTACTTTTTATATATAATTTTTTAATTAAGTAAGGATCAAATATGAATAAAAAATCAAAAATAGGTGTAGTTTGTGGATTAAGAAAAACTTTTGATTATAACACAGCTTCTCAAATATTTGAAGAAAAAAAAAGATATTTAAGGAGTATAAATTTAGTAGATTGGGTTATATATGAAAAACCAGTTTTTGAAGTTGAAGATTTATCTGATGTAGTTAACTATTTTATAAGTAGTAATATCGATGCTTTTATATTTATATCTGGGACTTTTCATCTTGGTCATCTTCCTTTATTTATTTATAAACATTTAAATAAGCCAGTATACTTCTGGGGATGGGATGAACTACCTTATGATGGAGGAAAAATAAGGCTAAATTCTGTTTGTGGAGTAAATTTAAATTGCTCAAATTTTTATAAAAGTGGAATTGACAACTTTCATTACTCAATAGGAGATGAGATAGATATTAACTGGCTTAAAGCAATTAATATAATACATGGACTTAATAACTCAAAAGTTGGAATTGCAGGCTATAGAGCTCATGGATTCTTTAATGTTGATGTAGATGATACTTCTATTTATAAAAATTTTGGAATTTTAATAGACCATTTTGAACTTTCAGAGATATTTAATTACAATTTTGATAAAGAAGATTTTGACTATTTTAATCAAAAAGTAAAAAAAATTTTCAATACAAAAGCTTTATCAGAAGAACAGATTAATAAAGTTGTAATTCTTTCTGCAAAATTAAAAAAATTTTTTGTTGATAATAATCTATCATCTTTAGCTATAAGATGTTGGCCTGAATTTGCTGCTTCTTTTAGTATTTCTCCTTGTGCCTCAATGTCAATACTTCAGTCAGAAGGAATAATTTTAACATGTGAAGGGGATTTAGATGGATCTATCTCAATGATTGCTCAGAAATACGCAGGATCTGATTATCCTTACCTTGCTGACTTTTCACAAATCAATTTAAAAGAAAATTTTGGACTTTTATGGCATTGTGGAGTTGCCCCATGTAATTTATGGGATGGAAAATGTGATATTACATTAGATACTTATTTTGCTGGAGGAAAAGGAGTTACTGCTGGATTTGTAATGAAAGAAGGAGAAATATCACTTTTAAGACTTGATTCTGTAAATGGAGATTATAGAGTATTTTTGTCTGAAGGGAAAATCATACCTATGGATAAAGCTTTGACTGGTACTTATGGTAAAGTTGTTTTCAAAACCCATATTAAAAATGTTCTTGATAAAATTATTTCAAATGGTATAGCTCATCATATTTCTGTTTCTTATGGTAACTATAATGATGCATTTAGAATATTTGCTAAAATAAAAAAATTAAAAATAATAGAAGGTATTTAATTTAGTTTTATTTTATTTTTTTTATTAATTTATAGCTTAATTTATAAATTTAAATCTTTAATTAAAATAATCTATAAAGAACTAATTTTACCAGGAGAACTTTATGTTTTACAATGAAGATAAAAATTCAATTAAAATCTATCTTAAAGATAAAATAATTTTTCATTTCAAAAAAGGCAAAGTAAATATTGAACTTTTTTGTTCAAAACTAAGTATTACTTCATCAAGAGGGTCCTTCTTTTTTAAAGAAAAATTATATGAATCTATTAAATTAAAAAATTATGAAATATTAGATAAAAATGAAAGATTAATAAAAATTAACTTTGAAAATAAAATAGAAATATTTTTTGAAAAAATAAAAGAAAATTATTTAAATCAAAATGATTCAATTGTAAAAATATACTTTAATGTAATTGATAAAAAATATAATGGAATAAATATTTTATTAAATGCTTATAAAGATGAAAAAATATTTGGGGTTGGTGAACAATTTTCATTTTTGAACTTAAAAGGTAAAAAGGTCCCAATATTTTGTCAAGAGCAAGGAATAGGAAGAGGAAAAAATCTTTTTACATTTCTTGTAAATCTATTATATAAAGCTGGAGGTAATTATTTCACAACTTATTATGCTGAACCTTCATTCATTTCTAATAAATCATACTTTTTAATAGCAAATTCTTACGACTACTCAATTTTTAATTTTAAAAAAAACCTTACCATTATGAAATTCTATACAATACCAGATTGGATAATTATAGGAGCTTCAAATTCTCTTATATCATGTTTAAAATTAAAAACTTCACTTGTTGGTAAACAGGAAAAAATACCTGATTGGGTTTTTAATGGTGCTATTTTAGGAATTCAAGGAGGAAAAGAAATTGTTCTGAAAAAATTGGAAAAAGCAAAAAAACACAATATAAAAATAAGTGCTGTTTGGTGCCAAGATTGGGAAGGTAAAAGAATTACAAGCTTTGGTAAACAACTTTTCTGGGATTGGATTTATGATAATAACTTATATCCTAATCTACCTGAATTTATTAAACTTTTAAATAAAGAAGGAATAAAATTCTTAGGTTATATTAATCCTTTTTTATGCACAGATGGAAAATTATACCAAATTGCAAAACAAAAAAATTTACTTCTTAAAAACGAAAAAGGGGAACCTTATCATGTCAAGATAACTACTTTCCCAGCAGCAATTCTTGACTTAACAAACCCAGAGACAATAGAATGGATAAAATCAATAATTAAAGAAAATATGCTAGATATTGGGCTTTCAGGTTGGATGGCTGATTTTGGAGAACATACCCCTATTGACTGTATGCTAAAAGATAAATATTTTATCAATAATTTTAGGAAGTACCTATTTAATGATTTTTATAAAAACCTTATAGATACTAATTTTAAAATAAATGATAGCAATATAAGTAATGATAAAGATACTTATGAACAAAATATTGCTTATGAAAATAACTATTTAAGAGATTTTCATAATATCTACCCTGTTATATGGGCTAAAATAAATATAGATGCTATTAAAGAATCAAAAAAAGAAAACGAAATCTTTATTTTTTCAAGAAGTGGATTTTTGGGTACTTCAAAAATATCTATGTGTTTATGGGGGGGAGATCAACTTGTAGACTGGTCAAAAGATGATGGTTTACCATCTGTTATTATTTCTTACCTTTCTTCCTCTTTTTCTTCAATTGCTGCAAATCATTCAGATATAGGTGGTTATACAACTGTTGCTTGGAAAAAAAGAGATAAGGAGCTATTTTTGAGATGGACGGAATTAGGTGCTTTTTCTATTATAATGAGAACTCATGAGGGAAATAGACCTGATGTAAATGTACAATTTGACTATGATGAAGAAACATTAAAACATTTTTCAAAATTCTCACATATTTATAGCAGATTAAAAGAATATTATATTCATGTATATAATGAATATTATAAAGAAAATTTACCATTTTACAGACATCTATCTATATATTATCCCGAAGATAAAAACATTTATAAATATGATTATTGCTACCTTATAGGAAAAGATCTTCTTATTTATCCTATCATTAAAAAAGGAAGGAGAAAAATAAAAGTTTATATACCTGAAAATAATTTTATTCATCTTTTTACTGGTGTTGAATATAAAAAAGGTTTTCATGTTATTAACTCCCCAATTGGTATACCTGCTGTATTTTATAGGAAGGATTCAACTTTTTCTAATCTTTTTTCTGAAATAAAAAATTTATTTTAACAATATGAGAAAATTGCACTATCCAAAATTTCTAATTAAGATTTTAAGATTAACTTTCGGGTTTTTTCTCAAAAAATATTACAATATAAATTTTATTGATAAAGAAAATGTTAAAAAGTTTAATAGACCTTTTATTTTACTTGCAAACCATTGTGGATTTTGGGATCCTTTTTTTATCTGTATTTATCTAGAACAAGAAATCCATTTTGTTACATCAGACAATATTTTTAGAAATCCTATTTTCAATTTTTTTATGAATCTTTTTGGTTCAATCCCAAAATCAAAATTTATTCCAGATATTGAAACCATAAAACTCATTTTTAAAGTCATAAAAGAAAATAAATCTGTTGGTATATTTCCTGAAACAAATAGAACATGGGATGGTTCTACTTTTAAGATAAATCCAAATATAGGAAAACTTGTAAAAAAACTCGGTATTGATTTAATAGGTGCAAAAATTAAAGGAGGTTATCTTTCTTTACCAAGATGGGCTCAAAAAAAAAGGTATGGTAAAGTTATCATTGAATATGATTTTATAGTAAAATCTTCCGATTTGCAAAATCTTAATGAAGAAAAAATAAACCAGTTAGTTGAGGAATGGTTCAAATACAATGAGGATGATTTTATTTTTAAAAATAATTTTAAATACAAAGGGAAAAATTTAGCTCAATATATTGAAAGGGTTCTTTTTATATGTCCAAACTGTAACTCTTTTGTGTCTATATTTTCTTCAAAAAACCATTTTTTTTGTAAAAATTGTGGAGTAAAATTTGTTTATAATGAAACAGGAATAATTGATCTATTCAAAGAAAATAATTCAATAGATTATTATAAAAAAAAATTTGATAAAAATGACAATAACAAGGAATTAAAAAATTTTAAAATTACAGACTTTAACACTGTTAATAAATGGAACAAATGGCAGATTAATTATCTTTACTCATATTTAAAAAATAAACTTCTAAATATTTTAGATAATTTTAACTTAGAAAATTTCAAATCCATAAACAATTTTTTATTTATAGAAAAAGAGTTAGCCTTTGTTGAAAGAGGTTATAGATTAAAAAAAGCAAAATTTTTAACAAAAGGTTTTTTAAATATAAGTTTTTTTAATTTTACAATAAAAGATCTTGAAAATAAAACTTCTAACTTTCCATTATTTGAACTTGAAGGAATAAATGTTCAAGACAAAGAAATTCTTGAATTTTATCATGAAAATAATCTTTATAGGATTTTTTTCAAAAATAAAAGAATTTCAGTATATAAATGGTTATTGTACTTTTTATTAATAAAAAAAATTATAATGGAAAATATAGAAATATTAGATCTTATTTTTAAAAAATTAACAAATACTAATCCGCTTTATCAAAATTTAAGTAACATAGAATTAAATAATAATATGATTATAATAAAAGAAACAATTGAAAAAATTTTAAACTATAAAATAAAAAATAAAATAACTAAATTAAATATAGAAAATATATTTAACTTTTAAATATAGAGGATTGAATTATGCTTAGTATGACAGGGTATATTTATAAAACTTTTAACCATAATAGTTTAAACATAACTTTTGAAATTAAATGTTTAAATCATAGATTCCTAGAATATAATTTTAATTTTCCTTCAAATTTTTCAAAATTTGAAATAAATCTTATAAAAATTTTAAAAGAAAATTTCAGTAGAGGAACATTTTATATAAATATCTATCTTGATAAATTTATAGGAGATTATCAAATAATAATAAATGAACAGCTTGCTTATAGCTTAACTAAATCTTTTAAAAGTTTAATAAAAAAACTTAAAATATCTAAAAGAATCTATATCTCAAATATTCTTCCCTTTGAAGGAATTATTAAAATTATCCCTCAAAATTTTCCACAAGAACTTGAAAATTTTATATTTAGTTCATTTGAGAATTGTCTTAAAGAGCTTAAAGAAAACATGAAAAATGAAGGTGAATTCCTAAAAAAAGAAATAAACAATTACATAAAGAGTATATATGAAAATTTAAATATTATAAAACAAAGAAGTTTAGAAGAGAACAGTTTAATATTAAACAAATTAAAAGAAAAAATTAAAAAATTAATAGATGAACAAAAGATTGACGAAGATAGGATACTTCAGGAAGCTGGTATTCAACAGAATAAAATAGATATAACAGAAGAAATAACAAGATTAGACTCACATTTAATATACTTAAAAGATTTGATAAACTCCGAAAAGTATGATATAGGTAAAAAAATTGATTTTATATGTCAAGAAATACTTAGAGAAGCTAATACTATATGTTCTAAATCAATAACAACCGAAATAATTTACAATGCTATAGAAATAAAAAATCAAATAGAAAAGATTAGAGAACAAACACGAAACATATCTTAAAAATATAAACCGTAGTTTTGAGTCATATTTTATATTTTAAGCAGCTAAAGCTTGCTTCAACTTTTTTATTCTTGTAGGATGTTTTAATTTTCTCAAAGCCTTTTTTTCTATCTGTCTTATTCTCTCTTTTGTTAAATTAAATTTATTTCCTATCTCCTGCAATGAGAGAGGTTCACCTCCATAAAGACCAAATCTATACATAATTACTTCTCTTTCTCTTTCTGTAAGTGTATTTAATATATTATTAATAGTTTCTTTTACATGAAGATTTTCTGATTCTTCTTCAGGAGATATAGAATTATCAGGAATAAATTCATAAAAAAGTGAAGAGTCTGAATTATCTGAAATCTTTTCTTCAAGAGAAATAAACTCTTTGGAAAAAGTTAAAATTGTTTCCAAACTATCTTTAGAGATAGATAGATCTTCTGAAATTTTATCAATATTTGGATTAATGCCTAAATCTTCATTTTTATTTAAATATCTTTCAATATGAATAAGTTCATTTGTTTTATTTAATGGAAGTCTAACCATTCTTGTCTTTTCAGAAATAGCTTTTAAAATAGCTTGTCTTATCCACCAAACAGCATAAGAAATAAAATGATAACCTCTATCTGGGTCAAATTTCTCAATAGCATTAAGTAGACCAACATTTCCTTCTGCTATTAAATCCATCATAGAAAGACCTTTATTTTGATATTTTTTTGCTATAGAAACAACAAATCTCAAATTTGAATTTATAAGTTTTTCCTTTGCTTTTAAATCACCTTCTTTTGCTAATCTAGCAAGCCTTTCTTCTTCATCCCTTTCTAACAATGGATATCTATTTACATCTTTATAGTAGCTCTTAAAAAGATAATCTTTATTATCAACTTTATCACTATTTAATTTAATTTTCTTATTTAAAGGAAAATTTACATCTGCTTTCTTTATTTTTTCTAGAACTCCTTTATCTTTCATCCTTTTAACTTCTGCTACTATCATTCTTCCCCCTACAAAATAAAATACAAAAATAGCATTTTATTATTTGCAATTAATATGCCAACTAATTTTTCTTTGTATTAAAGTAATTACAATAAATTTGAGTTTTAATAAAATGTATAATTTTTTTATATGTATATATATTACACATATAGAAATCTATTTTTTTATTTATTAAAAATTTAATTTTTGTATATTTAGTTATGGAAATAAATTATATTAATATAGATCAGGTAGAAAAAACCTACAAAAATTTTTTAATTAATGAATTTTTAACAAAAAACAAAAATTTCTTTGATAATGTTGAAATAAACTTGCTTGCAAATTCTTTTGATGAGCTTTGTATAAAACCTCTTTTTTTTGCTATTAAAATTAAAAATTCTTATTTTCCTTTTTTTTATAATTTTGATCTTTTTTTAAAATTATTTTCAAAAGAAAATTACAAGAATAAATATTTTTATAGTATTACTTTAGAATATGACTCTGAAGAAATTTTTGATGAAAAATTGAAAGAATTTTTTAAAAAAATATTTTTTATTACTTTTAGAGAAAATTTTAGTTTTTTTTTATATGTCATATTTATTTTATTTTCAACATTTGAATCATTTAAAAATTATATAATTTTCTATAAAAGTACACTCTTATTTGAATATAAAACTCAAATTGATAATATTTTATATAACCTATCAAATATTAAAAATAATAATCTATTAATAGATTATCTCTTTAATGAGCTTAGTTGTAAAAATAACGATAACTTTGATAATAAAAATAATCATATTGATTTATTAAAAAAATCTTATAAAGATCTTTTAGATACTATTTTGTATTTAAAAGAGAACTTAATCTATTTTGTAAATTTAAAAATTAAAGAAAAAGAGTTAAAAAAGCTTTTTTTAATATTAAAGGATAAACTCATATTTAACAACCTTAAACTCATTTTTGAAATTTCCAAAAATTTATGTCTTAATAAAAACTATTTTATGTCCCTAATAAATTTCACTTATGAAATATTAAATCAATATAGAAACAATAAAGATTACAAAACTGTTTTACTTGAAATATTAAATAAAGTTGATAAATTTAAAAATTTATCTAATAAATTATCAAATAATTTTGAAATTATAGAATTTATAAAATTATATTATGAAATAATTTTATATGAAAAAAAACCATTAAATCAAAAACAGAAGGAATTTTTTGATTTTTTAAATTTAATTAAAAACCCATTTTATAAAAAAAATGAAGTTGAACTTAGGGAATATTTAAATTCTATAAGCTTAAAAAAGATTCAATTTAACTTTTCCCCATATTTTGAGGAAAAAGAGTTTGAAATAAAATACAAATTTAAAAAAGTGGAAGATATTATTAAATTCAGTAAAGAAGTAGAAAAATTAATAAAAAATTTTAAAAATATCTGGGAGAAAATATAAATAAATGTATACGAAAGAAACAATAGATTTAATAATACCAGATACTGTTATTATTAACAAAAATCTATTAGAAAATTATGAAGAAAGACTAAATAGTATTAATAATAAGATAAACAATTTAAATCAAAAATTTAATATAAATAAGAAAATTAAAATTGTTTACTTAAAAGAGAAAGAAATTCAAGAATTTTATAAAAATTCAACCTATGAAAATACAAAAGAAAATATTTTAATTTTAACTAAGAATAAAGGTAAAAGTATCAAAAAATGCCCCGGTACTAAAAATTATTTATGTTGCAACTATTTTATAATTAATCTTTATGTAAATTGCCCTCTAAAATGTAAATATTGTTTTTTGCAATTTTATATAAAAAATCCTATAAATACAATATATATCAATATTGAAGATATTTTTAATCAGTATAATGAAACAATTAAAAGAATTAAAATAAAAAGAATTGGTACAGGTGAACTTTCAGATTCTCTCATTTTTGATCCAATAACTGAATATTCTATTGATTTTGTTAACTTTTTTAAATCACATAAAGAGACTCTTTTTGAATTTAAAACTAAAACTATTTTTACAGATAATTTATATAAAATAGAACCATCAAAAAACATTGTAGTTGGTTTTTCATTAAATAGTGAATCAGTAAAAGAAGAAAATGAACCATTAACTAATACTATTTATGATAGAATTCTCGAAGCTTCAAAGCTTTCTAAATATGGATATAGTGTATCTTTTCATTTTGATCCTATATTTTATTATGAAAATTACAAAGAAGATTATAAAAAGATTCTTAATTTGATTAAGGAAAATTTAGATGAAAAAACAATCGTGTGGATATCACTTGGAACTTTCAGGTATCATCCAGAAATGAAAGATATATTAAGAATAAACTATCCTGATGAAAAAATAACTTTTAATGAATCTATAAGTGGTTTTGATAATAAAATAAGGTATTTCTATTATATTAGAAAAGAAATTTACTCTTTCTTTTATGATTTTTTCAAAAATAATTTAAAAGTTCCTATTTATCTTTGTATGGAATCAAAAAAATTATGGAATGAAATTTTTAGAAATAAACCTAAAGATATTGACAACTTAAAAAATATTTTTAATATAGAGAAGTAAAGATATTCTAAAGTATTTAATTTAAAAGGACTTCATAAAATGGCAAGAGATCCATATGAAATTCTTGGTGTACCCAAAACTGCTACTATTGATGAGATAAAAGCTAAATATAAAGAACTTGTTAAAAAATATCACCCCGATAAACATAAAGATAATCCTTTATCTGATCTTGCAGAGGAAAAGTTTAAAGAGATTCAAGAAGCTTATGAAACAATAATAAAAGGTAAAACTTCTTCATCTTATGACTACTCATCAAGCTATAATTCTTCAAGTTCATATTATAACAATAATACATATAGCAATTCAAGTTATGAGAGTAACTCATCATATTCTAATAGTTATTCTAGTTATTCTAGTTATTCTAATTACTCTATATATCAGGAAGTTAGACAATTAATTAATAGTGGGAAATATATACAAGCAGAAGCTATTCTAGATGGTAACCCATCAAATGATGCAGAATGGTATTTTTTAAAAGCTGTAATACTTGCTTTTAGAGGACTCTATTACAATGCTGACACATATATATTAGAAGCTCTTAAAAAAGATCCTAATAATCCAGAGTATAATGACTTTAGAGACAAACTACTAAAAGCTGCTAAATCTGACCCTTTTGCTTTTGATCATACATATTCAAGAAGCTATAGATCAAGAGAGATGGCAGATGATATGTGCTGCAACTGTCTTAGTTTACTATGCTGTTTGCAGTTTTGTTGTGGAAGCTCATAATTAAAACTAAAAAATCAAAATTAATAATTGAAAATAAATTAAAATAAATAATATATTAAATAAAAAGATTAACACTTATTAAAAATTAATAAAAGAAAATTGTTCCTTAAATGAAAATAATAATTCCAAAATTTTCCGGGTTCTGTCCTGGAGTTAAAAAAGCTGAAAAGTTATTATTTGAATTAATTAATAGATTAAATCTAAATAATAATAAAAATTATTCTAATACTTCTAACAAAAAATGTAATAAAGGAAATAATTTTCACGAAAATTATTTCCTCCTAGGACCTATTATCCATAATAAATATTATATAGAAATACTTAAAAACAAAGGATTAACCGTAATTGATGAAGATGATTTAAATTTTCTTCAAGATGAAAATATATTATTATACGAAGAAAACTTAAAAATATTTTTTAATAAGATATTAGAAAAGTATAATTTAGATTATAAATACATACCAATTATTCGAACACATGGAATTCCTCAACAATTTGAATATTTTATTCAAAAATATTTTTCAAAATATATAGATTTAACCTGTTTTAAAATAAAAAAGATACAAAATCTAATTAAAGAGTATAATAAAAAAAATTTTACCACCATTATATCGGGGAAAAAAAATCATCCAGAAGTTATATCCCTCAAAAGTTTTTCAAAAAATTATTTTATTATTGAAAGTAAAGAAGAAATAAAAAATATCTTTGAAAAAATCAAAAGCCAAAATATTAATAAAATTCTTTTAATCTCTCAAACTACTTATAACTATGATATATTTAATTTTGCTAAAAATGAAATTCTAAATTTTATTAAAGATAAAAATATTGAATTTACCTATTTTAACACAATCTGTGAAATAACTTATAATAGAGAAAAAGAAGCTCAAAACTATCTTGGAAAAGTTGATTTAATAATTATTATTGGGGATAAAACATCTTCAAATTCTATCAAACTTTATAATTTTATAAAAAACAATGAAAAAAATAATATTAAAGATAAAACGATCTTTATAGAAAGTTTTAATGATTTTTTAAGTATATTTTTAAATAATAATTTTATGACTGAAGTTAAAAATAATAAAATTAAGAAAATTATGATAATATCCTCTTCGTCTACTCCAGAAATTTTAGAAAAAGAAATAGTTAATTATTTAAATAATTTATAAATTATATTTAAAAAATACAATATATTTAAAAATATAAAAAACAAAATTGATAAAATGACATAAAGATAAATAAAAATAAATTAAATATAATTAATGGTAAAAAATATGATAGATTTTTTAAAAATAAATTTTATAGAAATATTAAACAACAATCATAATATAATTCTACTTACTATTTCTATCTTTTTCGCTGGTTTCATTGATTCAATTGCAGGTGGAGGTGGTCTTATTTCTATGCCAGCATATATTGCTTTTGGAATACCAGGACACTTTATACTTGGTACAAACAAATTTTCATCAACTTCCGGGACACTATTTGCTACTTTTAAATTTGCATATGAAAAAAAGATTCTATACAAAACTGGATTAATATCTGTATTTTTTGCATTTATTGGATCTTTAATAGGTTCAAGGCTTGTACTGCTTATACCAACTATATTTATAAAATACCTTTTAATTATACTTTTACCAATTATTACTCTTTTAAGTATAATTAAAAGAGATACCCAGCTTACAGGTTTAGTTGAAGAACCAATATTTAAAGAAAATATTAACTTTTATATAAAAGCTTCTCTACTTTGTTTTTTAATTGGAGTTTATGATGGCTTTTTTGGCCCTGCTACCGGAACTTTTATTATTCTTGTTTATAATCATATACTTAAAATTGATTTAGTACATTCTTCAGGAACAGCAAAAATAGTTAACCTTTCATCAAATGTTGCTGCTCTTATCGTTTTTCTTATTAAAGGTGTTGTTTATATTAAAATAGGTATAATATGTGCAATTGCTGGCATTATTGGAAATTTTCTAGGGGCTTCTTTTGCTATTAAAAGAGGAAGCAAAATTATAAAACCTATATATTTATTTGTTTTATTACTCTTATTTACTAAAATAATTATAGATACCTTTAAATAATATTTTGACATGTAAACCTCTAATAAAAATATTTTTAACAATAATTGATTTTCTTAAATTATTTAATTTTTAAAATTATTTTTTAATTAATTTTTTATGGATACAAATTTTAAAAATTATATAAACTTAAGTAAATACAAACAAAATATTTTATTTGCTGATTTTCATATACATTCTAAATATTCACTTGCTACATCAAAAGAAAATACTTTTGAAAATATCATAAAATCAACAATTTATAAAGGTATTTCTATTATAGGCACAGGAGATATACTTCATCATAAATGGAGAAATGAATTTATAGACCACATTGATAAAGACTCATTAATAAATGATTGCGGAATATATTTCCCTGATGATAAAAAATTAAGAAATATTTTAAGATCAATAGATACCTTCGAAAATAAGCATTTATTAAAAGAATTTATTGCTAAAAAAAACTACAAACCTTTATTCTTAATGCTTACTACAGAAATATCCTTCATATACAAAGATAAGGACAAAACAAAAAAAAATCATATTCTTCTTATCTTTTCATCATTTAAGAATGTCGAAAAATTAATCAATTTTCTTAATAATAAAAATTATAATTTAAATTCAGATGGAAGACCAACTCTAAAAATATCACCAAATATATTTTTTGATATCTTATTAGATATAGATCCTTATGTTATTATTATTCCTGCACATATATGGACACCTTGGTTTTCTACTTTGGGTTCTAAATCAGGTTTTGATTCTATGTTAGATGCTTTTGGAGAACACTTAAAATATATTAAAGCAATTGAAACTGGACTTTCTACTGATCCACCTATGCATTGGCTTTGCTCATTTTTAGATAATTTTAATTTAGTATCAAATTCAGATGCACATAACACTTCTTCAATAGGAAGAAACGCTACAATATTTTATTTAAATAAACCTTTTGAAAATATTAATTTTAAAGATATGATTTTTGCCTTAGAAAATAATTCAAATGAATTTTATGAAGAAATAAAATCAAATAAAAATATATTTTTCAGAAATAACATAAATCTTTTTGGTACAATTAATCTTTTTCCACAACTAGGGAAATACTATTTCGATGGGCACAGAAATTGTAACTTTTTTTGCTCACCTATTGATGCAAAAATTATAGAGAATAAATGTCCTTTTTGTAAAAAATCTATAACGAAAGGTGTCCTTCATAGAATATTTGAAATAAAAGATAGAAACAATCCAGAAGAAAGAAAAAATAAAAGATTTTATAAAAATATTATTCCACTGTTAGAAATTTTCGAATTAACACTTAAGAATTTTATCTCTAAGAAAAAGATTTTATTTTTTTACAACTTTTTTATCTCCAATATTGAAAGAGAGTTAGATTTACTTACATTCTATGAAAAACAAGATGTAGAAAATTTATTGTTAGAAAATATTGAAAAAATATTAAAATTTAATTTAGAATATAATATATTAACTCATAATGAACTTCAAATATTTTTTTTAGAATTTGTAAAATTAATAGATTTAATGAATAATAAAAAATTAAAAATAAATGAAGGTTTTGATGGGAAATATGGGTCAATAATAAATTAAATTTTATTTTTCTTTCATAAAAAACTTTTGTATAAGCGCTATTATAACTACTATGCATGACCCTATAATATCTGTAAATATTGATGGATAAATAAGAAATAAACCAGTTATAAAAAGAACAATAGATTCAATTCTTTTTAATTTTTTTATAAAAAAACCACTCAAAGCAGAACTAATAGATATCATTCCTAAAATAGCTGTAAAAATAGCTACTAGTGTTTGAAGAAAATTACCACTAAGTAATAAAAGTTGGGGAGATAATACAAACATATAAGGAACAATAAAAGCCCCAATTGCAAGTCTTGTAGCATTAATACCGGTTTTTAAAGGATTCGCTTTCGCTATAGCAGATCCAGCATAAGCAGCTAAAGCTACTGGTGGGGTAATATCTGCAACAATACCAAAATAGAAAACAAAAAGGTGAGCAGCAATAGGTTTTATAGAAAGCATAAGTAGTGCTGGTGCAGCAATAGTCGAAGTAATTATATAATTTGCTGTTGTTGGAACACCCATTCCCAAAATAATAGAAGTTAGCATTGCCATAACTAGTGTTAAAACTAATTGTAAAGACTTTATTAGTGACTCAGCCAAAATTTCAGGATTTGTTATATTTAAATTGATATAAACATTTTTAAAAAAATTTCCAACATTTAAAGCAACATTATTGGCAACAACTATTAGAGCACTTGCTAATTTTAACCCTATTCCAGTTTTAGTAACAACACCAACTATTATACCAGCAGTTGCACAAGCAGTAGCTACCCCTAATGCTGATCTTGCACCTTTTTCAAGTGCTTCAAAGAAATCTTTAATTGTTATTCTAGTTGACTTTCGAAGCATTGAAGCAACAATAGCAATAATAATAGATCCTAAAGCAACTAATTGTAATGAATATCCTACTACAAGAAGATAGATGATAGCTATTAAAGGTAAAAATAAATGCCCTTCCTGTATCATTATATCTTTAAATTTTGGTAATTCATTTCTAGGAAGTCCCTTTAAACCAAGTTTTTTAGCCTCAAAATGAACTCCAGCAAATACACCAATAAAATACAAACATGCTGGAATTATAGCAGCTTTAACAACTTGTGTATATTTAATTCCAAGAAATTCAGCCATTAAGAAAGCTGCTGCTCCCATTATTGGTGGCATAATCTGTCCACCAGTTGAAGCAGTTGCTTCAACAGCTCCAGCAAACTCAGGTTTATAACCAAGCTTTTTCATCATAGGAATAGTAAAACTTCCAGAACCAACTACATTAGAGACACTTGATCCTTCTACCATCCCTTCAAAAGCACTTGTAACTACTGCAACTTTTGCAGGTCCTCCAGCTGCCCATCCTGCAAGAGCATTTCCAAGATCAATAAATAGTTTTCCTACCCCTGTTTTTTCAATGAAAGCAGCAAAAAGTAAAAACATAAATAGAAATGTTGAAGAAACTCCAACAGGAATACCAAAAATCCCTTCAGTTGTAAAAAATAGGTGATTAACAAGTTGCTTAACTGTAACATTTCTATGAGCAATAAGATTTGGCATCGATTCACCAAAAAAAGCATAGAGGATAAAAATTACTGCAATTATAACCATTGGTAAACCAATAATTCTTCTAGCAGCTTCTAAAACAAGTAGTATAGCAATCCCTCCAATTATCAAATCACTAGTATATGTTATACCAGCTCTCATTACAAGATCTTTATAAAAAATTACAATATAAAACATACAAAAAAAAGCTAAAACTGCTAATATTATATCACTTGTGGAAATTCTATCTCTTCTTGATTTTTTAGAAAATGGGTAAAGCAAATAAACCAAAAGTAATATAAACGCAAGATGGACAGCTCTAGTCTGGTGGGCATCTATTCTAAAAACATTAAAAATATTTAATATTTGAAATAAGCTTAAAAGAATGCATATAATAAATATTATTTTCCCTTGTAATCCAGCCAAATTTCTATGTACAGATTCTCTATCAACTTTTTCAAGAACTCTTTGAATTTCTTCATTATTTAAACTATTTAAATCTCCCATTCTCCCACCTACCCTGCAATTTATAATAAATTCTCTATTTACCCTTAAAATACTTTTCTGCTCCTGGGTGTAAAGGAATTGATATACCAAAAAGAGCATTTTCCTTTTTTATAAATTTACCCATTTGATGAGCTGCTTCCAGTTTTTGTAAATTTTCAAAAATTGCTTTTACAATAGAAAAAACAAGATCATCTTTCATATCATCTCTTACTACAAGCATTGCTAATACAGCTAAAGTTTGAATATCAGAAGTAATTTTAGGATAAGTATCTTTTGGTATTATTGATTTAATATAAAATGGATATTTAGAAGTCAAATCTTTAACTATATTATCTGGTATAGGTATTAGCATTATATCTCTTTGAGAAGCTATATCTCTAACAGCAGCAGTTGGAAGTCCAGCTGTCAAAAAAGCCACATCAATTGTACCATCTCTTAATCCATTTGCTGCATCAGCAAATGATAAATATTGTACAGAGATATCTTTATATGTAATGCCTGCTGACAACAAAATCTGCCTTGCATTTACTTCAACACCACTACCAGCTGCACCAACTGCAACCTTCTTACCTTTTAAATCGTATATTGTTTTAATACCTTTATTTGTTAAAGTAACAATTTGAATAGTTTCAGGATATAAAGAACATAAAGCTTTCATTCCTGTAAATTTTTTATCCTGAAACAACTCTATTCCATTATAGGCATAATATGCAACATCATTCTGAACAAATGCCATTTGAACAGAATTTTCTTTTAACATATTAATATTTGCAACTGAACCACCTGTAGAAACAGCTGTTGCATTAACATTTGGAACTTTTGTATTTAAAATTTCAGCAATTGCACCACCCAAAGGATAATATGTCCCAGCTGTTCCACCTGTACCTATATTTAAAAATACTTTTTCTTGAGCAACTGAAATTAATGTAAATAATAAAACTAAAAAGATTAAAATTATGGATTTTATTTTCATAAAAACCTCCCTATAAAAATGTTATAAAATCTTCTACTTAATATTATAAAATAATTTTAAATTTTTTCAAAAAATATTATTTTTTTTTAAAAATAAAATTTTTTTATTAACAATATTGAATAATAGAAAAATAGTTTAAATATTATTTAAAATAGTTCTAAATTAATTAATTGCTACTTATTTTTATTGCTTTATATTATTTTTTTTAAAGGAGTATGTATGTTAATGAATACAATAAAAGGAAAAATCATGGTTTCATTTCTTTTTCTTTCTATATTCATTCTATTTATACTTTCTTTACTAATAATTTCATTTACAAGGAGAAATATAGAACCATATATAAATGAACTTGGTGTAGAAATAACTAAAAAAGGAGCAACTGCTATAGAAAATCTAATCTCAGGATTAATTTCTGAAATAAAAGTTATAACAACTTTGGAAGATGTTAAAAATGGAAATATCATAAAAGATGGTGTAACTTTAGATTTTTTTTCTGGATCTATATCACTAGTTAATAAAACATTAGATAATATTAAAAATAATCTCAATCCCCTCTTTGAAATTCTTTTTTATACTGATGAAAATGGAAATTTTATTACAACAACTGGTTCAATGGGAAGTGAAAAAGAAAGAGAGTTTTTTACTGAAATAATGATCAATAATAAAGAATACTTTGTAAGTGATCCACTTATTTCTAAATCAACAGGAAAAGAGGTTTTTATTATATCTCATAAAGTTGTTGATAATCAAAATAAGACTAATGGAATAATAAGTGTAAATGTCACACTTGAAAAATTTACTGAAATAGTAAATAGTATTAAAATGGGAAAATCTGGTTATGGATGGGCTATTAGTTCTGATGGAACTATATTTGCTCATAAAAATAAGAATTTTATAATGCAAAAAAATATAATAGATCTTGAAAAAGAAGGATATAAAGGATACAAAAAATTCTATGAAATCATTTCTAAAAATGATTCAGGTCTTTTCAAAATTGTTAGGCCTGATAAAGTTTCAGAAATATTGATATTTAAAAAAATTGCTTACACTAAAGGTTGGGTTATTGGAATTTCAATAGAAGAAAGAGAACTCAAAGCACCTTTATATAATCTAATTAAAATAATTGTTTTAATGCTCTTTTTTTCTATTTTTTTTATCTTTATAATTTCATCTATACTCGGTAATTTTATAACAAAAAATATTATCAAAATAGATAAGTTCTTTATTAAATTGTCAAAAGGTGAAGGGGATCTTACGAATAAAATAAAAATAAAAACAAATGATGAAATTGGTTCACTTGCATCAAATTTTAATCTATTTATTGATAAATTAAGAAATATCGTTTCTCTTATAAAAGACTCTCTTAATAAATTAAAATTAACAGGAGAAGTATTAGCAGCAAATATGATTGAAACATCTACTGCAATTCATGAAATAAGTTTAAATACTTCAAATATTAAAAATATTGCTGACAATCAAAAAGAAGTATTCGATAATTCATCTGAACTTATATTAAAAATGGTAAAAAATATCGAAGAATTAAATACTCTAATAGAAAATCAATCAATTGCTCTTGAAAAGTCGTCCTCTTCGATAGAACAAATGGTTAGAAATATTGAATCAACAACAAATATATTAGAAAAAAATTCCATATCAGTTTCAAACTTACTAAAAGCTTCGGAGGATGGTAAAAAAGGAATGGATAATCTAAACAATGTAACAAATGAAATAATAAAAAGTTCAGAAGGATTATTTGATGCTTCCGATTCAATACAAAAAATTGCTGACCAAATAAACCTTCTTGCTATGAATGCATCTATAGAAGCAGCTCATGCAGGAGAAGCCGGTAGAGGTTTCTCAGTTGTTGCCGATGAAGTTAGTAAACTTGCAGAAAGTTCTCTACAGCAAGGAAAAGACATATCTCAAAAACTAGTAAATATAAAAAATATGATAGACAAGATATCTATTTCAGTTAGAGAAGCTATAACTCTATTCGATAAAGTGTTTGAACTATCAAAAATAGTTGCGCAGCAAGAAGATATTATAAAAAGTGCTATGGTCGAACAAAATATTGGCTCATCACAAATTTTACAAGCCATTAAAGAAATAAGTAATATAACTTCAAAAATTAAAAATTTCTCCTCCTCAATGGTTGATTTAAATAATTCTATTAAAGAAAATACTGAAAAGCTAACCAAAATTACAGAAGAGGTTGATTCATCAATAAATGAAATGAATATTGGTCTTGATTCAGTCAATAAATCAATAACAAATATTGAAAAAATATGTGTTGAAAATAAACAAAATATTGAAAAGGTTGAAGAAAATGTTAAAAAATTCAAGACTGAATAATATTTAAAATCAAAATAAATCAATTATTTTTATTTTTTTGACTTGATATTTAAAAAAATTAAATTATATTCTTTTTAATGGCTTATTAAATAAATAATTTAAATTAAAAATATTTTTTCTACAATAATCTTTTCTAAAAAGTATAAGGAGAAAAAATGAGCAAAAAATATAATTATACTTATGATAATCTTGTTCAAATGGTTTATCTTACAAGTAGAAATTTTCAAGACAGAATTTCGCATAAATTCAGATCTAAAAACTCTGATAATGAATTTATAACAAAAACATATAAAGAATACTTTTATGATATATGTTGTCTTGCATATGCATTTAACAATGAAGGTATCAAAAAAGAGGATCATGTAGCTTTTTATTCAAACAATAGATATGAGTGGACATTAACTGATTTTGCTCTACTTATGATTGGTGCAGTTTCTGTTCCTAGAGGATCAGATACAACTCCAATTGAACTTAACTTTATTACAAATCATTCAGATTCTACATTTATAATTTTTGAAAACATTAAAATATTTTTAGAGTCATTTAAAATTTTTGATAATGATCTTAAAAAAAAGCTAAAAAAGATATTTATAATTGATAAGCCATTTGATATAAAATCGTATATAAATAACTTAGAAGATCCGCTTTATGAAGAAATTTACAATCAAAATGAAAATAATGTCATATATTATGATGATCTTTTCCTTAAAGGAAAAAAATTATTTGATGAAGAAATGGATCAAATAAGAAATAATAAAAAAGAAAAACAAGAATTCATAAAACTTATAGAATCTATTAATAAAGAAGATCTTGCTACAATTATTTATACTTCAGGAACAACTGGAAATCCCAAAGGAGTAATGCTAACTCATAAAAATTTTTTACATAATGTTAAAAATATTACTCCAAGAATGGAATTGGATGAAGAAAATGGAGAAGTTACTGTTTCTATATTACCTACTTGGCATGTTTATGAAAGAACTTATGAATATGTTGCTTTATCTGCAGGTACAACTTTTGTTTATTCAAATATTAAATTTTTATCTCAAGATTTAGAAAGAGAAAAACCTACTATCTTTGTTACTGTTCCAAGAATATGGGAATCCATCTATTCTAAACTTATGTCAAAAATATATGAAGGAAGCAAATTAAAAAGATATCTTTTTTATTTCTTTCTTAAAAATTCTGAAAGAAATCTATTATCAAAAAATTATTTAAAAGGATGCTATTTAATCCTTAGAAAGCAAAATTTTTTAATTAAATTTATTTTATTCTTTTTTCATTTATTAAGGTATATATTAACTTTTCCTTTTTCTAAACTTTCAAAAAAGATATTTAAACCAATTTTACAAAAAGTTGGAGGAAGATTGAAAGGAGCATTTTCTGGTGGAGGAAGTTTACCCCCATATCTTGATAATTTTTTTAATTCTATTGGTATACCATTAATTAATGCTTATGGCTTAACAGAAACTTCCCCTGGTGTTTTATCAAGAAGTTATGAAAGAAATACTCTTGGTGCAACAGGAATTCCATTTTCAGAAACATATGTCAAACTTCTTGATTTAGAAGGAAATGAAGTTAAAATGGGTCAAAAAGGAGTTTTATGGGTAAAAGGTGAAAATGTTATGAAAGGATACTATAAAAATAAAGAAGCAACAGATGCTATAATAAGTAAAGATGGTTGGTTAAATACTGGGGATCTCTGTATTCAAAGTTTTAATGGAGATTATGTTATTGTTGGTAGAGCTAAAGATACAATAGTATTATTAGGTGGTGAAAATGTTGAACCAGAACCTATTGAAAACAAACTTAAAGAAAGCGAATTAATAGATCATGCCGTAGTCAGAGGTCAAGACAAGAAAAACTTAACTGCAATTATTGCAATAAATGAAGAAGCTTTAAAAAAGCTTATGGAAAAACTTGGATTTTCAAAAAAAGAGATTGAAGAAAACATCAATAAAGATGTAATAGACCATCCAACAATATTTGATATAATTAAAAAAGAAGTTAATAAACTAATATCAAAAGAACATGGATTTAAACCTTTTGAACAAATTTCAAAAATTTTGCCAATAAAAAATAAATTTCAAATCGGGCAAGAATTAACACAATCACTAAAAATAAAGAGAAAATACATTGAGGAAAAATATAAAGAATTTATAAAAAAATATTTAGATAAGGAAGAAAAAAAGAATAAATAAAAAAAAATTTATAAAACTATAAGAAAAAAATAAAATAAATAATTTCTAAATATCAATTAATTTTTTTATAAACCTTTTATATTTTAGTCCATACTTTGTTATCTTACCATTTATAGCATTTGTTGGGCAAATATTTATACATCTATAACATGCTATGCAATAATCACTATTCAATATTAAATTTTTTTCTATCATTTTTACCTTATTAATTTTTAAATTATTAATTTTTATTCTTTCCCCCTCATCTTCAATAATATAGCTATTATTTTGATTATTTTTAATTTGATTATTTTTATGAAAATATTTAATAATAATCGCATTAGTTGGGCATAAATTTAAACAATTAAAACACAATGTACACAATTCTGAAATTATATATTTTTTAAACATTTTTATAAAAATATTTTTATTATTAAATATACTTTGCATTAAAATAATGTAAGGATAAGTCAAAAAATTTATTAAATTTTTAAAGAATCTATTAATTGGATTATTTTGACTAAATTTAATATTCTTTTTATCTAAGTCAAAATTACTAATAAAACTTAAATCTTTACTATTTTCAGGTAGTTTTTCAATCAAATAATTGGTCAAAAAATATATAAATTTATCCCTTACTCTTCTAAATGATTTTTTAGATGGATAACCTTTTGATATCAAAGGATTAAATTTTAATCTTAAGGCAGGGTGACTGTCTTCAAAATGAAGAGATTCAAAAAAAATAACATTAAAAGCTTTATAATTTTTTTTAATATAGTAAGCTATATTTGATGGAAGCCCCCCATCTGTTGTTAAAATTATCAAATCAATCTTTTGTTGAAAATAAATCAAATATTTTTCAATTAATTTTAGTAAAGCCAATATTAGTTTAGGTGGTTGATAAAAATAAACCGGAAATGATAAAATTAAAAGTTTTGATTTTGATATTTCATCCAATAAGTTAAATAATGAAATGTTTCCATTTGTTAAAAAAGAATCATTTTCATGATTTTCATTTATATTTAAACCTTTTAAAAAATAAAAAAAATTTTCATTTATCCTATAAGAAAAAAAATCATCAAAATAATTTTCTATTTCTAATTTCTCTACATTTATAACTTCTAATAAAGGATAGTTTGAATTTATATCACCCATAGTATTTGAGATTTTACTTAAAAATCCATCTTTAATATATTTGCCAAAATAGTAGGAAATAATTTGCACCATTGTTTTCGTATTACCTGTGCCAGAAAAATAAATCCAATTGATTTTCATTAATAAATTATTTAATTTTTCTCTAAATACCATAATAAATATTTTTTATATATTTTTATAATATATTAACTTAAAAAAATATTATAATAAAAACTATTGAGAGGAAAATTTCTATCACTTCCAAATGACTTTCTTGAAAATTTTAGTAATGGGGGAGCCTGTTTTCTCTTATATTCATTTTTAAAGATTAATTTTATTGTATACATAACAGTTTCTCTATCAAAACCCATACTTATTATTTCTTCATGATCCTTATTTTCTTCTAAAAAATAATAAATTATTAAATCAAGGATATCATAAGGTGGCAAACTATCTTGATCTTTTTGGCCATGTCTTAATTCTGCTGATGGGGCCTTTTTTATTATATTTTCAGGGATTATTTCTTTCTTCTCTTTTATTATCTCTGAAATATTAAAAAATCTTTTATTTTTAATATGAGCTTCTATAAATTCATAATCATTATTTATAAAGTTTGCTAACTTATAGACTAAAGTTTTATAAATATCTCCTAGAACACAAACTCCACCTGTTATATCTCCATACATTGTGCCATAACCTGTTGCAACTTCACTTTTATTGCTTGTGTTTAATAAAAAATACCCAAATTTATTGGAGAAAGCCATTAATATATTTGCTCTAATTCTTGCTTGAATGTTTTCCTCTGTTACATCAAAAGGTTTCCCTAAAAAATAGGGGTTTAATTCATTTAAATAAGTTTCATAAATAGTATTAATATTTATTTTATCACATTTTATTCCCAAATTACTTGCAAGATTAAATGAATCCTTAAAAGATCCTTCAGATGAAAATGGAGAAGGGAGAGTATATGAATAAACATTTTCAGGGCCAAAGGCTTTTGTTGCTATGTACCCAACAAGTGCAGAATCTATGCCTCCAGACAATCCAACACAAACTTTATTGAAACCTGAATTATTTACATAGTTCTTAACTGAAAATATCATTAAGTTATGAAGCTTAAATAAAATTTCTTCATCAAACTCAGGAAACTTGGAAATATTTCCAAATCTTTCAAAATTCACATAATATTCTGAAGATAAACTTATTTTTTCCTCTAAATTAGACAATTTTATAAATTCAATATTTTTACCCTCAGGATTATAAAAACTCAATCCTTCATCTAAATATGGAGTTACAATTATCTTATTTTCTTCTTTTATATAAAAGTTAGTTTCACAGTCAAAAACATTTTGATCAAATACTCCACCAATAGAACATTGAATGTATATTTCAGAAACATATTTTTTAATACTTTCAATAAATTTTTTTATATCATTATCTTTATAATAATTATAAGGAATAGGTAAAAGATTAACAATAAAAGATTGTTTTGTTTCTCTAAAAAAACTTTCAAGATCAATATTCAAAGTTTTATTTAAAATTAGAAAAATTTGAAAATTATCAATTTTAACAAATGAATTTTCATTTAATTTTTGTTTAATTTCTCCATTTTTTATTATTAAAACCGAATCTTTAAATTTACAACCTTGATAACAAAATGGGAGTGGCAAAATAATGTAAAGATTTTCAAAATTTCTTGAATAGGATAAGATTCTCGAAATACTATTTTCAATTTTTTCTTTAAATACAGAATATAGTGTTAAATCACCAGGATCATAACCTGTCATAAAATATTGAGGAAAAATCAATAACTGTGAATTTTCTTTATTTGCTATTTCTATAAACTTATTAATAAGCTGACAATTTTTATCAATATCAAGATAAAAAGGAATTCCTTGAGCAATAGCTATTTTCATATACTACTCCTCAAAAAAGTTATCCTCTTTTTAATAATTATAATATTTTTATTTTTTTTATCCATTTTTAATATTTTTTTTATTATCTTCTTATAATTAAAATAACTATAAATTTTTTAAAATAACAAAAAATATTTTTAAGTTGTAATTTTTATGTTAAATTATATATAAGATCTAAAAGGAATGCTTTATGCTTAAAATTGCTTTAATAACAGTTGGTGATGAATTAATATCAGGAAAAATATTGAATTCTAACTTAAAAGAAATAGCTGAAATTCTCTTATCTGAAGGAATTAAAATAGATTCACAATTTGTAGTAGGTGATAATGAAGATAAATTAGTTGAGGTCCTTAACTTTTGTATTAAAAAATTTGATATAGTTATAGTTTCTGGGGGACTCGGTCCAACTTCTGACGATATTACAAGGTTTGCAGCTTCAAGATTTTTCGAAAAACCATTAAAGAAAAGTGAACATGCTTATGAAAACCTTATTAGATTTTATAAAAATAGGGAAATGCCTGACTCAAACTTAATTCAAACTTTAATCCCCGAAGGCTCTACGCCAATAGAAAATAAATTGGGAACTGCTGCAGGTTTTTACTACTTTTATAATAAAACTCACTACTATTTTATCCCAGGAGTTCCAAAGGAAGCTATCGAAATGTTAAAGAGCTACATAATAAAAGATATAAAAGAAAAGTTTAATATTAATAATATGATCCATAACTTCTCTTTGTTTTTATCTTTAATATCTGAGTCAAAAACATATGATATCTTATCCAACTACAACAAATATGATGAGATAAAAATCTTATTTAATCCAGGATTCTATCCATCACATAACTTTATCAAAATAGTTTTTAATTTCACTTTAAATAATTCTTCTATTAATATAGAAAATTCTCTATTAAATTTTTTGGATTACATAATAAATAATTTAAAAAATAAAATATTTTTTTACTCATTTGATAAAAATTTTTTAACAAACATATCAAAGAATTCTAACAATGATCAAAATATTTACAAAAATTTTTACTTTAAAATAGTAAATTTAAATAAAAATTTTCAAATTTTAAATAAAATTTTTTATGAAAAATTTATTTTATTTCTTGATAATAAAAATTTAATTAACAATGAAAATTTTAATAGATATGAATATTTTAAATCCATATTATATAATAATCAAGAATTACTACCTGCATACATTGCTATTGAATTATTAAAAAATTTTAATTATACCATATCAACTGCTGAAAGTTGTACAGGAGGATTAATAGGTTCTAAACTAACTAATATAAGTGGATCTTCAGAAGTTTTTAAAGGGGGAATAATTGCATATTCAAATGAAATAAAAAAAGAGATATTAAAAATTAAAGATGAAACATTAATGAAATTTGGTGCTGTATCAAAAGAATGTGTTAAAGAGATGGCAGAAAATGTAAAAAATATTTTCAAAAGTGATGTTTCTATAGCAGTAAGTGGAATTGCAGGTCCAACTGGAGCAACTCCAACTAAAGAAACAGGCCTTGTATATTATTGTATAAATATTAAGGATAATTATCAATTATTTGATTTTATTTTTCCTTTTGATAGAATAATAAATAAAGAAAGATTTGCAAATACTGGGATTTTATTAATTATATCTATCTTAGAGGAATTTTTGCAAAAAAATAATTAAATGATCTATTTACTTTAATTCTAAGAAAGATGTTTAAAAAATTAATATTTAAATTTTTAAATTACATTTTGCTTGAAAGAAATTATTCAAAAAACACTTACCTTTCATATAAAAATGATCTAGAGGATTTTAATGATTATTTAAATGCAAGATTAATTATATCAAATACTCAAAGAAGTGAAGATGATTCTAACTCATCAGAAATGATAAAAAAAGTAGATATTAATCTTATATCAGAATATTTTAAAACACTTAAAGATAAAGGTTGCAATTCAAGAACAATTGCAAGAAAATATTCTTCACTCAACTCATTTTACAAATATCTCTTAGAAAATAATTATATAGAAAAAACTCCCTTTGAACTTTTTGAATATCCTAAAATAAACATTTCACTTCCTGAATATTTAGAATATGAAGAGTTGGAAAAGTTACTTGAATGTATAGAAAAATTAATTAAAAAAGAAAAAAACAAAAATAACTCTAAAAATAATTTATTAAATGAGATCAGAGATAAGGCTTTGTTTGAATTTATGTATTCCACAGGGGTAAGAGTCTCTGAGGTATGTGAATTAAAAATAGATAACATTAATATAGAAGAGTCTTTTTGTATAATTTTTGGGAAAGGTAAAAAAGAGAGAATTATTCCTTTTGGAGATAAAGCAAAAAAAGACCTACAGGAATATATACAAAACATAAGACCAATATTAAATAAAAAAAATAAAAGTTATCTTTTTCTTTCAAGAAATGGAGATAAACTATCAAGAATAACTATATGGAAAAACTTAAAGAAATATGGAAAAATTTCAGGTCTTAAAAAGAATCTTTACCCTCATATCTTAAGACATACTTTTGCAACACATCTTATATCAAATGGTGCAGATATAAGGTTTGTCCAAGAATTACTTGGACATGAATCTATTTTAACAACTCAAATATATACACATCTTGATACTAAAACTCTTGTTGAATTTTACAAAAAATACTCTTTTAGATAATATTGCAACTACTTTTTATAAATCAAATAATATTGAACAATTATAGGAAGTATCATAACTGAACCTTTTTTAATTGCCCCATATATATTTAAATAATAATTTCCAGGTTCAGGAAGTTTTACATATATTCTCCATCTAAACATATTATCTTCTTTTAATACAAATACTGTAGGTTTATTATTAATTTTTTCAAACTTATCTCTTGAAAGAAGTTTAGCAGTTATCTCCAAATTATCTAAAGGTGTTGAAAAACCTATTGTCAATTCATTCTCTGAGGTTTGAATCCTTGAGTATGGGTGACTGGGGGAAGTCAATTTAAGCTTAAAAAATTGAGGCCACACATATAAAAGATTAAAAAAAGTCTGCAAATCAATTTTATTTGGAACTAATTGCCAAAAAGGATCTTCTGGAAAATGGGTATACAATAACTTATCTGGATCAGGACAAAAATAGAACTCTTCATATTCTTTCTTAAATGAAAACCCATCCGTATAACCTGCACCCCATGTAGCATCAATAAGGTACCATTTATTATTAATATTTATTGCATTCCAAACATGGTTATTTTTTGGAATACCAGTATTAGAAGGATCATATTTATAATCCTTAGCAAAACCTTTTATAATTTCGCATTTTATATTTGCAATATCACACATTTTCTTAAACAAAGAAGCATATCCACTACATACTCCCTTTCTATTTTGAAATGTAGAATCCGCATCATAATTTGAGACAAAACCCGGATAAAGCCCATAAACATCATAAGAAATATTATCAGTTATCCAAATCCATAATGCTCTGGCTTTTTCAAGATCATTTTTTGATGTTGCAACAAGATATTTAGTTAAAATTTCTATATCTGAAGAGTATTGAGAAGGCACATTTCTTGCATAATTATCTATAGAAGAAAAATTTGATGGATCAAAATTTTGATAGGAATAAAATAAAAAGATAAAAAAAATCAAAATTAAACTTAAAGTAAACTTTTTAAAATTTACTTTCATATCTACCCCACAAAAGATCAGTTAAATTTTGATAATAATTTCTTTAAATCATCAATTGTAAAAGGTTTCGCAATGCTATCATTAAAACCAAAATCTTGGGGATATTTTAATACATTATCATCACTGTAACCTGTCATTGCAATAGCAATAACATTCTTATCAAACTTACGAATTTCTTTAATTGTATCTTTACCACCTAGACCATCTCTAATAGTTAAATCAAAAAGTAAAAAATCAAAAGGTTTATTTTTATCTTTTTCTTCATAAAATAATTTTATGGCACTATTTCCTTCTGAAACAGAAAAAACTTCAAATCCTAGCTTAGAAAGCATTTTTTTTAAAATATTTAATATAACTTCTTCATCATCAAGAACTAAAATTTTTTTAAACTCAAAATTTGATTTAATTAACAGATCTTTGCTTTTATTCTGCTCCTGTGATTCTTTTTTAACTGGAAGATAAATTTTAAAAGTAGCACCTTTACCCTCTTCAGAATCAAACTCTATAAAACCACCATGCCTATTTATTATAGATTGACATAAAGGAAGACCAAGTCCATTCCCTGAACTTTTTGTAGTAAAGAAAAGATCAAATATTTTATCCTTTATTTCTTTTGAAATACCTGGCCCATCATCACTAATAGATATTTTAATATAATTTCCATCCCATATAGAATCTTTACTTTTAGGAAAAGAAACATTAGATAAACTAACAGTTATAGTTCCTTCATTTTCCATAGCTTGAATTGCGTTAATAACAATGTTTTGAATAACTTGAGAAATTTGTATCTCATCAATATCAGCCATATCTATATTATTATCAAAATTATATTTAACATTAACCTTTGTTCCACTGATTGTAAATTGTACTGTATCTTTTATTAATTTTTCTATAGATTGTACTTTAGTCTTAAATCCCCCACCTTTAGCAAATGTCATTAATTGTCCCGTTAAACCTTTTGCTCTTTCTAATGAAAGTAATGAATTATAAAGATAATTCTTAATTTCAGAAATATTTTCTGACTCTTTAGCAAGTTCAATATATCCATAGATTCCTTCAAGAATATTATTAAAATCATGAGCAATTCCTGCTGCTAGAATACCAATTGATTCGAGTCTTTGGGATTTCTGTATATGATCCATTAATTTTATTTTTTCTGTTATATCTCTAAATACTAAAATAACTCCAAAAATATTACCATTATTATCCAGTATTGGAGAAGCACTATCCTCTATAATATATTTTTTACCGTTTTTTGAAATAAGAATTTGGTTATTTGCTATTTGTGAAACTTTTTTTGTTTTTAATACTTCAAAAATAAGATTTTCAGATATTTCTTCTCCTGACTCTTTTTTAAGCATAAGTATTTCATTGATATTCTTTCCTATTGCTTCATTTTCCTCATAGCCAGTTAAAAATAAAGCTGTTTTATTAATTAAAGTTATTATTCCATTAGTATCTGTAACAATTACTGCATCATCAATACTTTGTAAAGTTATTTTTAACTTTTCTTTTTCTTCAAAAAGTTTTTCTTCAATTTTTTTTCTATCAGTTATATCAAGTACTGTAGTTAGTCCAGCTGGTCTACCTTTATAGCTTATAGTTTGGCTAACTATATAAACCCACCTAATTTGTCCACTTTTATCAAATATTCTAACTTCATAATTTTCTTCACCACCTATACCAGAAAGTCTTTTTTTTGCTCTACTTAAAATAAGATCTAAATCTTCTGGATAACAAATGTCCCAAAACTTCATATTCATTGCTTCATTCAAATTATAACCAGTCATATTTAAAGCAGCTTTATTTACATAAATAAACTTATCATCTTGGTAAACCATTATCCCTGTTGGACTTGCTTCAGCAAAGGTTCTAAATTTTTCTTCACTTTCTTTTAGTGCTTGTTCTATTTTTTTCTTTTGATCAACATCTCTAACTATTGCAAGAATTCTATCTTGCCCTCCAATTTTAATTTTTTTTAATGTTACCTCCTCTAAAAAAATTGAACCATCTTTCTTTCTACCAATCCATTCAAATGTAACAATATTACCATTTAAAGTCTGCTGAATTCTTTCTAAAGCAGTATTTTGATCATAACCATTAGAACTCAAACTTAAATCTTCAATTTTGCATTTCAATATTTCTTCTTTAGAAGAAAATCCATAAGTTTTAACAGCTTGTAAATTGCAATCCAGAATATCGCCGTCTAAATTATGGATAAAAATTGAATCAGAAATATAATCGAATATGTCTCTGAATTTTTCTTCACTTTCTTTTAGAATTCTCTCTTTTTCTTTTAATTCAGTAATATCTCTAAACAATTCAATAGCTCCAAATAAATTACCTTGTTCATCAAATATAGGGTTAACTTTTATCCATAAAAAAGTTTCTTTTTTACTTAATGGATGAATAAATTTAGTTTCAGCAGTTAAAGTATTTTCTTCTCTTTTAATGTTGGTATAATATTCTATTATCTTCTCATCAAAATTAAAATAGAGATCTATTAAAAGTGGTCTTCTGATTTTATAAATTGCATAGGAATATTCATAATTACCTTTCCCAACAATATCTTCATTTTTGACACCTGTAAATTTTTCTATTGCTTTATTCCAAAAAATTACTTTACCATCAGTATCTATACCAAAAGCAGGATCAGGTAAATCTTTAATAATTCCACTAAAGTTTATATTCATAATTAATATTATTAATAAGAATTCTTTTTATATAAGAGAATCAAAATGTTTAACAATTATTTTATAAATAATAATTAATTATTCCATATAAATAATTTATTCAAAATCTTTATATTTAAATTATAATATAATAAAATTATTCTTTTTCAATTTTATTTTTAAAAATTTTTAAATTTTTAACTTGACTATTTGGTATTTTGGTATTATATTACCTATATATAAGAAAAACTTATATTAAATTTAAATTATTTTTTTTATTAAAAATTTATTTATTAAAAAATTTTATATTAAATAAAACAATACTAAAAGCTATATGAAAAAAAATAGTATATTATATTTTTCAGATGCTACCATGCTTGCAATTCATTCTATATCAATGCTTACCAAGAATTTTGAAAAAGATAAAAATAGTTTTTTAACAACAAAAGAAATAGCATCTACTTTAGGAGCAAGCGAAAACCATCTCTCTAAAGTTATGCAGGTGCTCTCAAAACATGGATATATAGAATCCATAAAAGGTCCTTCAGGTGGTTTTAGATTGAAAAAAGATCCTAAAAGTATAACTATAAAAAATATTATTGAACTCATCGAAGGGCCTATATCTTATAATTTCTGTCCATTTTTTAAAAATTGTCCAACTAATAATTGTATTTTAGGAAATGAAATAATAGAGCTTTCCCATAAAATTTTGGAATTATTAGACAATATTACTATTTTAGAAGCTTCAAGAAAATTTAAATTAAACACTAATTAATAAATATATTTCTTTATCAAATTATTTTAATTATAGATTATTTTAATTTTAAAATAAAAAATTATTAATAAAAAATTTAATATGGTTTTTTATATTTAAAAAATATAGGTATTATAATACCATAATGCTAATATATATATAAG
>JAOAHJ010000022.1 GCA_026415295.1 Spirochaetota bacterium
ATAAAGCAAATGCTATAAATGTTATAATTTTTAATTTTCTAGTCCCTTATAAAGTAGATTTTATTAATTTAGATAAGAAAGATAAATTAGAATATAAATACGATAATTTTTATATAGCAATTAATGGAACTTATTTTGCTAAAAAAGATGATAAATATTTTACAGTAGCGGGAGTGGTAGATGATAATAACATAATTTCTTTTCCCGTCGAATATAGGCCTAGTAGGGGATATTTTAGTGTATTAAAAGATAAAGATAATAAAAACTTAATAACTATTTTTGATTATTTAACTAATATAAGATATGAGTTTATAAAATTGGTAAATACAACAAAGAAAATGTATGATATTGATATTCTCTTACAATCTGGGCCGCTAATATATAAAGATTACAGTTATGTAATAGATTTAGATAAAGAAGCATTTGGAGAAAAAGGGAATAACATAATAAAAGAAGCTGCTAGAACCTTAATAGTTAATACTCAAGATAATACTTTAAACATTATTTCAGTTATACCTTATAATTATGAAAGAAATAAAGGATTAAATATATATGATATTCCTAATTTTTTAAGTAATTTAAATTCTAATAATTTAGTAACTAATATAAAAGATGTATTGAATTTAGATGGTGGTAGTTCTGTTAATTTCTATATTAACTCAAATTTAATAAATTCAGTTTATTCAAATAAAATAAATCCATATAAATCTCAAAATTATCTAATTTTTAAAACAGATATAAAAGATTATTATTATAAAAATAGTTTAACTTATTATTATTATTTTCCAGGGGTAGTAGATTATTTTTACAATGAAAAAGAAATAATAAAAAAGAAAGGAAAATATTTTATAACTTTTAATAACGGAATAACAACATTTGATAAATTCATTGATTTTTAATTTTAATTAATTATGTTATTTTTATTTTTTAGATACCATGTTATGGTGAAGCACAGACATCCTTATTCTTATTTATATTATATATTATTTTATTAATTCATTTTTTATAACATTTGAAGTAAGCTAAAATTAGTTTAAAATAATAAAAAAATTAAGAATCTCTTTTATTAATTGGTCCTCGCGAAGGTCCGTGAGATTCAAGATTAATATTATTTAACTCATCTTTAGCTTGAGAGCTAATTTCTACTCTGTCTTCTATAAAATTTTTATTGTTTTCTATATTATCTTCATTAATATTACTCTTAGAAGATTCATTATAAGTTACAAATTCATCTCTCTCTACAATATAAGGATTCTTACTTATCCCCCATTCTTTTCCGATTGAAAACATATTCAACACCTCCTTTTATAAAATATTTACTTTACCTACTGAACAATTAAAATATAATATTAAAAAAAAAAAAATCAACTAAAAAAAGTTAAATTTTTTAAAAAAAAGTTAATTTTTTAAATTTTTTTTTAATTTTTTTAATTAATAATATGTTTGAATTATTATAATATATTTAAATTATTTCTAGCTTTATACCAGAATTTTTAAAATTTGAAAATTTATATATATTTTTTCTTATTGAGTAGCTGGCATGTTTGATTCTCATTTTTCAAAAAATATTTATCTTCTTCAGTATGATTTATTTCTTCTTGGAAATATATTTCCTCTAGTTGGGCAAGCTGAAGCTGAGACATAATCGTGAGAATACCAATTTTTATAAACATCTAT
This sequence comes from Spirochaetota bacterium, assembly GCA_026415295.1. Lineage (NCBI taxonomy): Bacteria > Pseudomonadati > Spirochaetota > Spirochaetota bacterium. The sequence continues at coordinate 1,678 of JAOAHJ010000022.1, forward strand.
AATTTTTAGGGATGAATTTATAAATTTATTTATAATTATTTTGGTTTTCTGGGAATTAACGTATATTTGTCTTTTAGCGTCTATAAAATTATTTGGTTCTAATTTAGGGATATTATTTGATGAATTTAGGTATTCATTACTGATTTTGTTTTCTTGAAAAATTTCAGATTTCAAAGAATTTATAAGAATATTAACAATTTTCTGTTGAATTTTTAGCAAATCTACAATATTATTAAAAAAATTAGTATTCTGTTTAATAAAAATATTTTTATTTTCATTTATACAATTAAAACTAAATAATTGATTAGATCTATAAAAATCTATATTTTTAACATGCACTTTATAATCCCTCCCTTTTTATTATTTTTAGTTAGTTAAAAATTACATATTGTTTAATTACCAATTTTTGTTAATATTTTTTCACTTACTTGATAAACATTATTTATTTATTTTAAAAAATTTTTAAAAAAAAAAATATAAAAAATGTAAAAAATGTTAATTTTATTTTAAAAATTGTTAAAATATTTTTAACTAAATATTTTAGCATAGATTAAATGGACTTAAAAAACAAAATTATTAGCTTAATTAACAATAAATAAATGTAAGCTTAACTTTTAAAAGGTATAATTTATACCTATATAAAAATTCCTTTTATATCCAGGATACTTAGTAACTGGAGCATTAGCACTATAACTTAAAGGATAATAGTATTTTTCATTAAATAAATTATTAACATAAAAAGTTATATAAGAATTTTTATCAATAAAATAATTTACAGTTAAATTAGCAATAGTATATGGTTTTACTTTAAAATCGGAAGGGATAGGATAAGATAATGAAGCAGCTTGTATTAATCTTCTTACATCATCTATTAAGGTTTCAGAAGTATACTTAACTTCTAATGCTACACTTAAATTATTTTTAAATTTATAACCATATTTTACTAAAGCTAGTAATTTAGGGGAATTAGGCATATACTCAAAAATGCCGGGTATTGGATTTGTTATTCTAACATTTGAATAAGAAGTAGAAAACCTGAAAAAACTTTTATCATCTATCTGATAAACATAATCTATAAAAGCTCCTATATTTTCTAAGTCAGCTAAATTTTTATAACCTATTATAGTAAAAGCAAAGATTGTAGGAGCAGGCTGCTCATAGATAAGATCTTTTATTTTATTTTTGTAAATACAAAAAGTAAAATAACTTTTATTATTTTTTTCCAATTTTTCTTTATAATAAACAAGTTCGAAAGTGTGATGTTTTTCATAAGACAAAGTAAGAGGTACTAAAGATGCTGGATCCAAATAAGCATTCCAATAAGCATTCCTATATACCTCAAATAATGAAGGAAATCTGACATTTTGAGAATAAATGAGCTTTAATGAGCTATTCTCATTTAATAACTTAATCAAAGCAAACTTAGGAATAAAAACAGGAGAAACCATTACATTAGTAATTTTAAATTCATTAATACCAAAAATAGGAGAATCATAGATATAATATTTATCTTTATAAATATTAGCATAATTATCATATTTTCCTCCCAATGCTAATATCAAATCATTTCTTAAATAATAATCTAAATGGAAATATAAAGAATAGATAAAAAATTTATTAAACACATTAGAATAATAACCACTAACATTATATCTTTCATTAGGATCAAAAGAAAAATTCGCATCAAAATTAGAAATCTTTGCTTGTATTTTTTTTATATCTATACCAAATAATAAATCATATTTTCGTTGTTTTATATTTAAATTATTTTCAAAAGAAATAACTTCAATAGCTCCTTTATCCACATTTATAACAGGAAAACTAATATATGGTAATTCACCGTCAAATGAATACTTTTGGTAGTTTAATTTTGTAGTAAACTGAATATTTGAAAATAACTGAAAAGTTTTTTGATAATAAAAAAATCTGTATTTATCCATATAGTAAGATAAAATAGAGTTTAATTGAAAAGATCCAGGGCCCGTAGGAAAAGAATATCTATGACCATAGTTAGCAAAGTAAATCTGCTCATCCTCATTATATAAACCAATATACTCATAATAGCTCCAGGTTCTGTCTTTATAAAAAGAAGTATTATCTTCTATTGTACCACCAAAAGTCTGATATCTCTCTTTAAAGAATATTTTCCTACCTTTATAATTTATAAACTCACTACCCACAGTTAAATAATATTTACCCAGCTTTTTATTAAACATAAAACCATTTATTGTATTAACTTTATTTTCATTAAAATTAGCAAACGTATATACATTAAATAATTGTTCTTTTAAGTAATCTTGATTATAATATTTAAAATTAGGGATTATATTGACAGTTGCAAGCAATGAATTACTTCCAAAGTACACATTAGAATACCCATGAACCACTTCCACATTCTGTATAAAATGAGAAGGATAATTCAAAGGATATCCAAAATAATAATCATTAGTTTGATAACCATTAAAAAGTATTAAAGCTCTGGAATTAACACTACCAGGTATTTGGATACCTCTATTTCCTAAATACCAGTTAGCTCCATCTTCTACTACATATAACCCTGGTGTAAAATTAAGTAAAGTCTTTAAATCAGGATAATAAAATAATCTTAACTCAAATGGTTGGACTATTGATATACTAGCTGCAGATTTTAATATACTTTGTGTATACTTAGTTAAACTATTAACAGTAGTTATAAAATTAACTTCTTGTTCTATATAGGATTTATCATCAAAAGTTTTAGTATAATCTAATAACTCTATCTTATCTTCATTATTGCTTTTTTCAAAATTTTCTTTATTTTTGGATTCTTCAGAAAATACAAACACGCTACAAATTGAAATTAATAATAAACATAAAAAAAATACAATATACTTAATTTTAATAAATTTTAATAGCATTTAACTCCCCTCCTTTTAAATTAATCAATTATAATAAATAAATTAAGAAATTTCAGTAACTAAATTTTAATAACCTTTAGTAAATACTATAAATTTATCGCTAAAGATTAGATATTTTTCCATTTTTTTATCTTTTTTATCAAATGAATATCCTTTAATAAAATTAGAAACTTGCTTACCTAAAGCTTCATAATCTACACTAAATACTAAATCTACACCATAATTTAATAAAACTTTATGAGTAGATAACAATAATTTATTATTTTTTTTAGCTTTATATATTATTTTAAATAGATTTTCTTCTTCCAAAGTAAAAACATCTGGTATTATAAATATAGCATCACATTCTTTAAATCTGTTTTCAATTTTATCTATATTATAATTATTTACATTAATAGGAATTAAGTTTATTCCTATTTTTTGATAGCTGTAGTTCTTATTTAAGTTATATGTTTCTAAACTATACACTATACCAATATTTTTAATAGTAGGGTAATTTTTTCGTAGTTCTAATAGAACTTGATTTATATCAGGATAAACAGCAAAACCAATAAATTTATTTTCTACTCCTAAAGAAGAAGGAGTTAAAACTAAAGAATAAATATTAAGAGCATTCGGATTATAATTATCTTTAAGGAAATTAGCAGCTTCGCTTGTTAAAGCTACAACTATTTTAAAATGATCAATATCATAGTTTCTTACTTGCTTTACATCAACAATGGATACC